>CAKROW010000007.1 GCA_934373235.1 uncultured Blautia sp.
TTACAGTTGCGGACTGTCTTAACTTAAGGGTAAGAGCTGTCCTGCTGAGCTTAACGGTTGCATCAAGCTTTTTGCCAACCTCTTTTGTTGTCTTCTCACCGCAGAGATCGCAGGTGCTTGTCTGTTTCTCCGGTGCAAATACAGTGGCGTCGCTTACTTTTGTCCATTTGGTAAAGCTGTGCTCATGTGCTTTTACAACTACTTCTGCATTTACAGGAATATAATATTGATACGGTGCACCTGTAATAACTGCTGTGTAGGTTCCTTCTTTTGCTGCATAAAGTGTTACATTTCCGTTTTCGTCTGTGGTTCCTGTTACTACAGTATTGCCCTGGCTGTCACAAAGTTTTACTGTAATAATTTTCTGAGCTGTGGCATTGCCGCCCCACGCTACTTTTTCATAACCCTGTACATTCAGTGTGAACGCTTTCCTGGCCATGATATCAGATGCAACGGTATCAAAGTACAGATATGCGTCACTCCAGTTTACAGAGTCATTATAAACAAATACATTAACAACATCGCCGCTGTTGAGAACTGCTGCGTTGCTTGTAGCATTTCCCGGCATTTTATTATTTACCAGAAAACCAGCATTGCCGTTAACATTCTCAAATATTTTCGTGATCCAGCCGTTTGCATTAACTTTCAGATAATTTTCCGGTGCTGCCTTAAACGCATCTCCGTACATTGCTGCATGAAGATCTGCAAGTGCATCCAGGACAGTTACTTCAGATTCCATGTCTTCCGGTTTTGTATAACCGTAAGCTGCTGCATCTGTTGCCTTTACTGTGATCTTCTGAGTCTCACCTGCTGTGTTGCCTTTGATATTTGCAATAACAGTTACATCTGCACTCTGCGGGATGCGGGAATCCCTGCAGGCTTTCATTGCTTTTGTAAGAGCTGATATTGCTTCTGTCTGCTGTGCCTCTGTTGCCTCTGTATTATCGGAAACTGCCTGTGCTGCTGCGATCGCTTCTTCCAGAGCCTTCTTTGTTCCCTCCGGATACTGACCCGGCTTGGTTCCCTCTGTAATGGTTCCGAGAAGTTTATTTGCCTCTTCTATCTTTGCTTTCAGGGCTTCGCCCTCTGCTTTGGTACCTTTTACAGTAACTGTAGCAGATGCCTCCTCTTTGTAGAGTTTCTGAAGTTTTGTATTATTTGGATGATTTTTTGCAAACTGACCGAATCTTTCACTGGAAAGAAGAGTGCTGATGGTAATCTGTGTATTGCTCTCCGGTCTTGCTACAACAAGGTTTTCGTGCTGGACAATGGCATTGTTGGAAGATTTGAAGTGGTTATATCCTGCTGCTTCCATCTGCCAGGAATCCTCGAAATAATTATCCGGTGCAATACCTTTACCTGTCTTATCATCTGCATTATAAACCCATACACCCTTTCCATTCTCATCCAGATATACTTCCTGGAAAGCGTGCATATTTGTTGTGATGTTGTCTGCGTCTGTATTCTCGCCTTTGATACCGTCAAAATAATGAGCTTTTGCGTAATCCATGATCGCAAGCTCTTTATCCAGCTCTTCGTTGATTCCCTTTACAGATACAGTAACCGGGATCTCCTTAACTGCTGTAACACCTTCTCTGGTAAAAGTAACGATCAGGTTGGCTGTAGTGTCTTTCTCATATGCGAACATATCAACTGCTACTCTGTAACCGTTAACTGTAAAGAGCTTGGCATCGCTGGTTGTAACGGTGATCTCTTTGTTATTAAATACATATTCACCGTTCTCATCTTTGATTCTTGTGTAACGTGGAAGCTGGATATCACCGGTGCAGTTTGATGTATCAAGCTGCTCTTTTGTGGTGCAGTCCTGCAGTCTTTCTGCTGTATAATACTTATCCAGTATCGCCTTTAACTCTTCCTCTGTAGGGGCAGAAATTCCTGTTCCCTTAACAGTAACCGTGAAAGTCTTTGTAATAGTTCCAAAATTGTCTGCTTTCTCTCCGGCATAGCTGTTAAGAAGTGTATCGTTCGCTTTGAATGTAGCTGTTAAAGTGACAACTGTGTCATCTGTCTTTGGAGTGATCTTTCCTGTTCTTGGATAGATCGGGGAATCGATGGTTGGGTTCTGAATGGAAATTACATCCGTATCGGAAGATTCCCATGTTACGGTAGACCATACCTTCTGCATACTTGATCCCATGCATCCCGGAAGTGTCAGGTCAGAACTTACTTCTTCCTGAGAAGCATTGTTTCCTTTAATGCTGTCCCAGGTAAGCTGGTCTGCTTCTGCCTGCATTTTGGTCCTGAAGTATTCCTGATCCCAGCCTACGGTTACTCTGCGTGTCTCAGATACTGCAGATGCTGTGCCATATGTGAATTTGAAAGTACAATCCAGAGATTTGGAGTATACACTGGTACTGCCCAGTTCACCCTGTACATAATGGACGGTTCCGTCGGTATCGATATAATTTGCATCCTCTGTAGTATCAAGAGTAACTTTTACATTGGATACATCTACGCCAAGGTTATATTTTTTGATCTTTGCAAGTACTACATTTGCAATATTTGTATCGGTTCCATATACCGGACGTAAAGCTCCGAATTCTTTATCAAACTCTTTCTTTACTGCATCTACGGCTGCCTGATAGGACTCCATGGTAACTGCTACTGCATAGTCACCGTCCTCATCCGGTACAGTAATGGTTTCTGTTACATCTTTGTAACCGTCTTTTGTGATGGTATAGGTATAATCCTTACCTGTCTGAAGTTTATAGCTTCCATCTTCCTGAGGTTTCAGAGTTGTATACCACCCCTGTTTTACCGTAATAGCTGCATCTGTGATCTCCGCGCCGTCACTTCCGGTTACCGTAAATTTCGTGTTTCTGTAAATGACCGGAGACATTTTTACTTCCATGTCACCGCTGGCAGCCGGCTTAAATGTCTGGGTATATTTATCGTAACCCTCTGCAGTTACTGTCAGGGTGTACTCCTGATCTTCTACAAGTGAATAACTTCCATCAGATGCCGGAGTAAGAGAATTGAAATCTTTCTGGATATCTACTGTTGCACCTTCAATGGCTGCACCTGTTTTTGCATCAACAGGTTTCACATTTACTGTATAATTTTTCTTATCTGCCGCAATGATAATTGTGAAATCCTGTGTTGCAAGCGGTGTTGCTGTATCATCATTGATAGCAGTTGTGTCGGTACCCTTTGCAAAAAGCTTCAGAGTCGCTGTAAAGCTGTACGGTCCCTCCTCAGCACTTGGTCTTTTAACTGCATGGGAGGCACTGGTTGCCGGAGCTTTATAAGCAACATAAGGGTTATCTTTTCCAAGATACCACGCTGTTGTATAAACTTCATTGGCATACTTTAATCTGAGACTTTTAATGGAATAGCCACTGGGTGTTGTAAGTCCGACAGTATAAGTAAGTCCATCATCACTTTTTACAACACCGGTACCACCGGTTGTAATGATCTTATTAGTCCCGTCAATAAAGTTTTCTTTTAAATACGCCTGGGCAGCCGCCTTCTCATCTTCTATGGCACCCTCTGTGCTTCCTTCGCTGCTTTCACCGGCAGGTACATCCGGAACATCTTCCACGGTTCCTGCCTCTGTTGTGCTGCTCTGGGCTGCAGCCGCGCCTCCGTCCGAGAAGTCATCCCCCGCAGTGCTCTGTGGCACTGCTTCTCCGTCATCAGAGAAATCTGCTACAGTGGCTTCCATTGTAAGATCCTCTGCAAAAGCAGTAGCCGGTGCACCTACTGTAGTAAGTGTTACAACTGCTGCCATTGCAACTGCCTGCATTTTTCTTTGCAGCTCTTTTCTACGCATGTTTCTTTACCTCTCTTTCTTTTTTTCGGTACCGGAGCATGTTTGAAAAAAGCTTTCTGCAAACACACTTTAATACCATTTATTACATATCGCAAAAACCGCCGGAAATTTCTCCGCACTCATACCCCTCCAGGTATCTCCCGCAGCTTTTACGGTAATGTCCCGGTTATTTTCTCTTCCTGTAACGCATTTCGCCCACGATCTGTAAGCCCACAGGCAGGAGCAGAAGCACCGCATATGCCCCGTAAAAAACAAAGGACATTGCTGTTACAGGATTCATGATGATCTCCGGATCATAGCAGATCTCTGTCTGATCCAGCATAATGGCTGCTGCCACAAATGTCAGGCAGAGAAAGATCATCACAACAAAGCTTCTGTCTCTATTATCAAAACGGTAAATGGAAAATGCAGTTCTTCCCCGAAGAGAATAGCCTCTGCTCTTCATGGAAACCGTACTTTCCACAAAATCCTCCAGGGTCCAGGTGATCACAATGGAAACAAGACTTAATCCATGTAAAAACCTCTGAAAGATATTTCCCTGGCGAACGCCTTTTCCAATGCCCTCCCTTGATATCTCGATCTTTCCGGCACGCTCCCTGATCCTTGGAACGCTTCTCAGGATAATGGAGAGAAACAGGGATAACCTTGGAGATATCCGTCCAAAAAGATATACGACTTTATCTGAGGACACCACTGCGAACACACAGGAAAAAAACATGACCACTGCTGCCACAGTCACTCCCCGGACCACTCCATACACAACAGCCTCCAGAGTAATATGGTTTCCGATAAAATTCTGCCGGAGGTTTGTTATTCCGAAATGGTTATAATAGGAATACCACGCCGCATACACAAAGATCAGCGGTATCAGGCACAGGTTAAAGATCAGTGCTCTTTTTCCATTGAGCTTCACGGAATATACAAATGCACATATGTAGGATATCCCCAGAAAAACCGGATGATGAAACCATATGGTACACACGATCGCTGCTACAAAATAGATCAGGTTTATCACCGGATGGTAACTGTCAAATCTCATCTTCCTCTCCCATCATTCCGTATTTGATCCGGATCCTCTCAAGCTTCTCCATCATAGGTCTGCATAAGATCAGCAGAGTCAGTGCCGTAGCAACCCCATGAACAAAATTTACAGGAAGTCCTGACATATAGATGGCTCCTACAGAAGCCTTGCTGAACTTTGTTACCATGGTAAATACGGAACAGGTATCAAGAAGCGGCCCCACGATACAGAGAATGATAAAAAATCCGATCACCGCTGTGCGGACTCTCTTTTTTTCTGTCATGATCCCTTTTCCTGCAAGAAGTCCTGCGATCAGTCCACCAATACCATAGGCAAACATCTGCCATGGAGTCCATGGTCCCTGACCAAAAATAAAGTTGCTGACAAAAGCTCCAAGCGCTCCTGTAAGGAATCCTGCCTCCGCTCCCAACGCCATTCCTGTGATCATGATAATTCCAAGCATGGGCTTAAAATGAGGAAGCATGATAAATGCTGCTCTGGATGCCACGGCAATGGCACACATAACGGCAATGGTCACAAGCTCCCTTGCCTGGGGCTTTCTTTTTTCGTAGCTTAATAAAAACGGTATTATAGAATAAACAATAAGTATCAGGCTGCACAGATAATATTTACGGTCTCCGAAATGCCAGGACACCATCAGTGTCACCGGCATCAGTACCAGGATCAGTACATAGCCCAGTATTCTTTTTAAGGTCCAGTATTTTACATGTTCTGTCTGCATAATTCGATCACATCCTCGTTGGTAATAGCATTTTCAAATATATGGCGGCTCATTCTGTTTGCTGCCGTTGTATAGAAACTGTTCTGTGAAAAGAAACGGTTCGGCGTATTGGTGGTAATGATGCTGCCATCAAAGAACATGCTTATCAGATCTGCATATTTCGCACAGAATTCCACATCATGGGAAACCATGATAACAGTCACTCCCTGTTTCTTTAAATCATTCAGGATCTCTGCAAATTCCAGCTTGAAGAAATTGTCGATTCCCTTGGTGGGCTCGTCCAGAAGCAGGATCCTCGGTTCTGTGAGAAGCACTTTCGCAAGGGCCGCTCTCTGCTGTTCTCCACCGGAAAGATCGTAGGGATGATGTCCGAGAAGATGTGAAATACGGCAGGTAGCTGCCACCTTCTCGATCTTCTGAGCTTTTTCGGATTCTTTTCCTGAAAGCATTTCCTCCAGATCCTCGCGAACAGTCTTCTTTACAAAAAGGCTCTGGGGATCCTGGGGGAGCATTGCCAGAAGATGGTCAAAAAGCTCTCCTGACTTATATTTGTTCACCGGTTTTCCCTGAATGTAAATTTTTCCACGGTAGGGCCTGCAGATATTGCTGATAGCCTTCAGTGTTGTGGATTTTCCGGCTCCGTTTCCTCCAACAATGGCAAACACGGAATTCTTCGGTACCTGGAATGTGATTCCCCTGAGAACATCCGGGGTATCTTTTTCGTAGCGGAACCAGGCCTCTTTTACCAGAACTGCCGGATCTTTTACTTCATCCGGGTCTGTGGTGATCTCATCCTCCACTCTGGTGATCTCCGGCTTTTTGTTTTCGAACATATGGCTCAGCCAGTCGCCGCCCTCCCGGACTGTAAGTGGACATTTTACAGTATCTGCGGGCTGCTCCTGATTTTTTTCTTCCTGGAACTTCTTTACTCCGTAATAGATCTGCACCGGAGTAGGCATTGCCGCAAACATATCGTTACTTCCGTTTTTGAGAAAATCTCCGATCCTTCTCGGCTCATCATCTGCAATGATCTGGCCGTTTTCCATCACAACTACTTTGTCAGATGCATAAAAAATATCCTCAAGCCTGTGCTCCGTGATAATAACAGTAGTCCGAAGCTCCCGGTTGATCTTGCGGACAGTATTGAGAAAATCCGATGCTGCAATAGGATCAAGCTGGCTGGTAGGCTCATCCAGGATCAGCACGCTTGGCTGCATTGCCATAATGGATGCCAGGTTCAGAAGCTGTTTCTGGCCTCCGGAAAGCTCGGTCACATTTCTGTGGAACCAGTTCTGAATACCGAAGTAGCTTGCCATCTCCGCAACCCGGAGACGGATAGTCTTCTGATCCATGCCAAGGCTCTCAAGGCCAAATGCCAGTTCATGCCATACCTTGTCAGTAACGATCTGGTTATCCGGATTCTGCATAACATAGCCGATCCGTGATGACTGGGTACGAAGATCAGCATCTTTCAGAGGTTTTCCCTCAAAAAAGATCTCGCCTTCTGTTTTTCCGTGGGGTTCAAGTACACTTTTCAGGTGTCTTAAAAGAGTGGTCTTGCCACTGCCGCTTTTTCCGCAGACAGTAACGTATTCTCCTCTCTCTATCTTAAGGTTGATATGTAAAAGAGCCGGCTTCTTTTTTTCCGTTGGGTAAAAAAAGCTCAGATCTTTGATCTCAAAATGTGCCATATGATTTCCTCCGTTATATTCACTGCTGTAGGGATTGCCAGAAAAATTCCGTAAGCCACTGCCCCCACAGCCGTATATGGGCTCATAGCCACCGAAAGATCCGGTGTATATTCTGCACTGCTGCCGCCCATGATACAGCAGAAGATCACTATAGCAAAAAGTCCCGTCATGATCACAAGCAGACATTTATCTCTTTTTTCAAAACGGTACAGGGAAAATGTAGTTCTTTTTCCCGCACCGAAACCACGGCTTCGCATACTGTCTGCCATAATGATGCCGCCTTCCAGAGCCCAGGAAGTCATAGCTGATACAATGGTCAGTCCATGTTCCATTTTTTCTCTGGATGTTCCGTTCTCCGCGGACATTCCAATACTTTTTCTGGCGCCGCTGATCTGCGCGATCTTTTTCTCATAATTGGGAAGAAGCCGCAGGATCATTGTCAGTACCAGGGATACTGAAGGAACCGCTCTTCCAAACAGATACAGAAATTTGTCACTTGTCATAACAAAGCTGTAAGAGGCAAACCACAGAAGAATGGTCACTACCATAGCTGCCAGAGCTGTGCCATAGCAAAGCGCTTCCAGTGTATAATGCCGTCCGTTCCACCAGGTAAACAATACTCTGTCGCCGTAGGTGTTAAAAAGCGGATTCACAAAAGACAGCATCAGAAACAGCGGTATCATTCCTGATATAAAACCTGCTGCCTTTCTGCCTTTTACAGTTATATAATAGGCCATTGCCGCCACCGCGGAGATCAGAAGGAATACCGGGTGTATCAGCATCATTCCCAGAATAAAGGCGCCCACATAAAAGATGAAATTGATCACCGGATGAAAGGTGGAAAAGGTATCTCTTTTTTCATTCATTATTTTTTCCTGCCCTTTTTCTTTCGGCTGTCTGCAATACGGATACCTCCCATAAGGATCACCAGAATACAGGCTGCACCGCCTGCTGCCAGCCATGGCCATACAGGTTTGTTCTTCTCCTGTCCGGAAAGTATCTCATCAGAATCTCCCATAAATCCTACGATTCCATAGGCGGAAAACTCTGCCGCATCAAAGCTTATATAGCTTCCTGAAAGCTTTCCTTTCAGGAATTCCACTTTGCCTTCATCTGTGATATGTACGATCATGCAGCTTTTGTAATCTCCAAGGTCTGCCATGGGAAGCTGTACCTTAAGGACATCTTTGGGCTCCCAGTTATCTCCTGTAAGCGTATCCACAAAATGGATCTCATTAAGGGAAAGAACCTCTGACTTTTCGCCCAGCACATTCCGGATGGTCTTAAGCTCACTGTCATCGGCAATCTTTGGATTTACTACCATCTGCACATACCAGGGCAATATATCCTCTTTGTTGTTATCCAGATTGGTTCCTGTTGCCTGGTCAAAATGGTATCTGGTTCCCAGAGATGTAAGGAGCTTCCGGAAAGATTCATAGATCTTATCTTCCTGAACAGCCTTCTTCTCTCCTTCAGAAAGCTTTTCATAGTTCTTCCAGGTTTTTCCCAGGGCCCTGATCTGCTTGTCTGTGTAGTCATCAATCTTCTCCGGATATGCCTTGCTTCCTTTTGTGTTAAAGAAAGCTTTCATTTCCCTGATCACTTTTTTGGAAGCTGTTGTCTGAGTTACTTCTGTAGCTGAAGTACCGGAGCTTTTTTTGTCAGTACCTGTTTTTTCAGAAGCTGTCTTCTTAGTGGAACCGGATGTGCTCTTGTTTTTGCTGTCTGTTCCTGATGAACTGCTCTTTCCGCTGCTTACGGAAGCAGACTTGGTAGAACCACCTGCTGACTTGGTAGAACCTCCCGCTGACTTGGTTCTGGACGGCTGCACTGTGCCTGTTGGTGTTGCAACAGGAGTTGGTGTTGGATTACCCGGTTTTGCTGTTGGTGTTGGGCTAGCTGGTTTTACTGTTGGGGTAGGCTGTACTGCACCTGTTGGTTTTGCTGTTGGTCTTGGTGTTACAAGATCCACGGAAGTCCCCGGTTTTCCAGAGGGTTTCGCTACAGGTGTTGGTGTTGGTGTCGCTGTTGGTGTTTTAAGTTTCTGCAAATCCTTCTCTGCTTTCTGAAGGACAGAATAATTGCTGACCTTCTTCTGCTGTGCAGAGGAAAGAGAATTATAGGCTATTTTGGCATCTGTGATCTTTTCTTCACTTGCAAGAGTTACCTTGCCGATCTTTTTGATCAGGTTCTCTACATATTTAACTTCCAGATCCAGTGCCTTATTATAAGCATTGGTCAGCTTGTCTTTGTCAGCCTTGCTGATAACTGATTTCTGGGTTGCATTCAGTCCGTTGTAAGCTGCGTAAGCAGTTTTTACCTGCTGAAAATTACTTAAAGTGATCTCTGAGGGAAGTGCTTCAATCAGCTTCTTCACCTCATCTGCCTTTTCCCGGTCAGATTTGATCGCCACATCTGTCATATCATAAATAAACGTCTGCCCGTTTTTCATACGGCTGTAGGCTGTCATTGCATAATATGCCTGCTCTGTTGCCATCTGGTCATAACCGTTGTCTGCAACATGGAGAAAACCGCCGTTCCCGTCGTAATAGCTTAACAGCCCCTGGAGAAGAGAATGTCCATTCTTGATAAAACGGCTGTCTGTATCACAGTCGATGCCGAGGGCAGAAAGACCTGTAACTACCTGGGAACAGCTCTCAGATGTGCTGTGTCCCACAGTTCCAAAGGTTCCGTCAGAAAGCTGCATGGCAGTAAGCTTCTTCACAGCTCTGTCCACTGCTGCCTTTACGGAAGAGTTGCTGTTATAGTAAGGTGCAAGTGCCTGCAAAGCCATTCCTGTCACATCACTGTCTGCACCACCCATCATACTCCAGCCACCGCCGGATACCTCATTGGAAAGAATATCATCAATAAGTTTTTCCCTTGTGGTCTGTGTTTTGCCTGCCTCTGCTGTGGGGATCTCATAATCATGGCTGTCAAAAGCCAGAAGTGCCCAGATGCTTCCGTTAACACCCTGCCAGATGGTCTGATCAAAATCAGCCAGTGGCTGCAGAAGGTTATAGCCACCTACATCTGTGACATCCTCTCCAATAGCCGTAAGGCCAAGAACTGTTCTGGAATATTCTGTATATTTTTTGCTGTGAAGTACGCCGTTACTTTCTTTAATCCTGTCTACAACATTGGATTTATAGCGGCTGTAAACAGAAGAATCCACTTCCTGGCCGCTTCTTACCAGGCCAATGACCATCCAGTCACCGCAAAGTGTTCCACTTACAGGTGCGCTTGTTTCTGCCAGCTCTGCCAGATGCGCTCCGGTTTCTTTGTACGCAGTTTCAAAGCTTACACTTTTTGCGGATGCTGCCCTGGCTTCTCCTGCAGAAAACATATCCTCATCTGCATCTTTTGCCTGTTTTGTGGCTGTTTTATCTGTTTCGGATTTTTTCTTCAGTGTTACAGCGTAGATATCACCGTAACCTTCCTGATCTTTTGCTGTGAAAATATAAGTTTCCTGAGCGTTTTTCAGATGGCAGAGATAAGAGTCCCCGTCTACCTCTGTCCAGTTTTCATCTCTTTCACCTTTTTCATAATAGGTGACAGGATCTCCTTCCGGATCCCGGAAAATCTGACTGAGATCCACATTCCAGTAGCCTTCTGTTTCACATGTTTCACTCTCCGGTACATCAGTGTTTCGTACCGGGAGATGGTTCACCTTTTCCCAAGTGGGATTATCCCGGGACTGTGATGGCGCTGCTGTTTCATCTGCTTCATCCCCGGATTCCGGATAAGTACTGTCTGATCCTTCGCTGTCTGCAGTGTCTGTGACGTTTCCGTTTTCTGTATTTTCTGCGTTATCTGAGTCTGTGTTCTCTGTATTATCCGAAGCTTCCGTGGCGTCTGCATCTTCTGAATCGTCCGGATTTTCTGTAGCATCCGCATCTTCTGCTTCATCTGGATTTTCTGCAGCATCTGCGTTGTCCGAAGCTTCTATACCCTCTGGATCCTCTACATTGTCTCCGGCTTCTGCATTATCTGTATTCTCTGCATTGTCTGCGTTTTCTGAACCATCTGGGTTCTCTGTACTATCCTCATCCTCTTCAGCATCTATATTTCCGCAATTTTCTTCATCTGAGCCTGTCTTTCCGGGAACTGAATCCCCGGTTTGATCCTGACTGTTTCCTGAAGTTTCATCAGAGGCTGTATTGTTTTTACCTGATTCTTCTCTGTTGCCTATATTATCCTCAGATGTATCAGACTGGTCTGTGTCTGATCTCCCGGTGCTGTTATCTCCTGACGGAGCAGCTACATCCTCGCTCTGCTCCTCTTCCAGTACCTGAATACACACTGTACTGCTCTCTGTGTAAGCCTCTTCATCTGTCTCATCCAGTCTCCAGATCCTTACTTTGTAGTAAAAACTGCCTGGTGTATCTGTAGGCGGTGTGTACTCCGGTGAGCACTCAGACTGTGATTCTTCTGTTTCAGCGTTTGCTTCTCCGGATTTTGTGTTTTCTTCTGTATATCCGGTCCTTTCATCCTGTTGTATATCTGTCTTTTGGATCTCATGGAAGGTCTCATTATCATCACTTTCCAGCCAGAGATATCTCAGGTTCTCCCCATCCTCTGTCCTGATCTTCAGTGGATTGGCTTTCTCATTGTGATAATAAATAATTCTTCCCTCGGGCAGATCTTCTGATATTACCGGAAGACTGTTCTGCCCCGTTTCCTCAGATGATACTTCTTCTGCCAGGCTTTCCTCGGAGCTGAAATCCAAGTCCCCTGTATCTTCCGCAAGAACCGGCATTGCTGCCGGCTGCCCTGCAAGAGCCGCTGTAAGCATCAGTGCCAGAAACTTTTTTCTCTGCATATCTCTTTACTCCCTCTGCTGTCTTTAGCCCATATATTCTGCGCCTACATCTTCTCCAAGACCATTGCAGGTGAAGCACCACACAATATCGTCTCCATCTTCAAGCGTATATTTGGAGCATCCATAATTCGGGAACCATCCGTTTACCTTGTACATCCAGCCTGACTGAGCTCCGCAGTCAAACTCGTACAGGTTATTGACACCCTGAACGTAATAACTGTCGTACATCGGAGTCCAGGAATATTCCAACTGGATCCCTGCATAATCGCAGACTCTCTGAAGTACGTCGAAAACGGTTTCACCCTCTGTAAACTCCACTGTACTGGTATCCAGGATTATACCGTTGGATGGTACATAAGCTTCTTTTCCGGAGGTCAGATCATCCATATTATCAAGAATCGTGTCGCAGCGGATGGTGATGGTACACTGCTTGATATTGTCTGTATTATCATTGCTGTCAGTATTTTCATCACTGCTGCTGTCATTGTTATCCGTGCTGTCATTACCATTGTTATCCGTGCTTCCGCTGTTATCCGCATCTGCACTTCCATCCCCTGATATATCTCCGGAATCTGTGGATGTATCTCCTGATCCGTCTGATGTGATATCTCCGTTACTGTCATCCTGAATCGTTCCGTCATCTGCGGGATCATCTGCAGAATCATCTGCATTATCCTCAGTACCTGCTGTATTATCTGTAGATTCCGGTGTGTATTCTGTTGTGGTATTGCCGCCTGTGCTTCCCGTATTACTGCTGTTTCCAGATGACCCTGACTTATCCTCGGCTCCATCCTTCTTACTGTCAGAAGAAGTGGAAGAATCTGATGTCTTCGGAATCCTGTTTGCAGAAGAAAGGCTCTTCTCAAGAGCTGCCTTCTTTTCTGCTGCTCTGTCATCCAGGACTTTCTGAAGTTCATCTGCAGTGAAGCACAGCGAGTTCTTATCTTCACAGCCCAGAAGCTGCCGGATCATGTATTCATTTAAGGAGGCTGCGGAAATCTTATTTACCTCTGTTTTCCAGACACCGTCCTCATCTTTTGCTATCTGGGCACTTTCGCCTGCTTCCACTGTGGAAGAGCTTCCGTCTGCACCTTCAAGATCTATCTCATCTTTAAATACATATACCGTACTGCTGCCTGACTGAGCACTGACAGAAAAAACACCGGTCTCAAAGGTCAGTGTATTTTCGTCAAAGGAAAGCTCTGTTTCTCCCACAGAATCCGCAAAATCGCCAAAAACCTCTCCCTGGCCTACGTTAAGCTTCAGGCTGTCCTTTTCTACAGAATCTGCTGTCAGTGTGGTGTTGGCATTTAATGACAGTATATTCTTATCTCCCGCTGAAAGCTCTGCCGTGGTTCCGTTTTTGGTTTCCAGTATATCTCCGGCCCTTAAGGATACGTTTTTTTCCAGACCATAACCTACGCCGCTTCTCTGGATGTTGGCAACGCCTTTTACATTTTTGCTTACCAGGATGCTGTCTGAACCTTTGTCAAACCATCCTTTCAGGTTTCCCACTGCCATGACTCCGCATCCGGCAATGACAAGGATCAGTACTACCATGATCACATTAAACAGCGTCTTTTTTTTCTTGCTTTCCATTTTTCCTCCTTAATTTCCGCACAAAAGGCAACAAAAAAGGTAACAGAAAAAAGCCCTTCTCCAAAGGGTTTCTGTTACCTGATAGATGTTCCTATGCGCAAACCAATGCTTCTACCTCACACATAAAGAAAAAAGGCCTGCCGACTCTACGGCATCGCACTTATATGTACAGGAATCACACCTGTTCGCCGATATTTCTTTTCTATGAAATTTTCTATCAAAAGTATAGAACATTTCCCTTTTTATGTCAAACAAAAAGCACAAAAACATTGTATATCACATTCTGCTGTGATATAATAAACAAACACCCAAAAATACATATTAATATTTTCAAGTTACTGTCTTTCACCAGGTGTGACCGGCAGTATTAAAAGGGAATGAGGTGCGAATCCTCAACAGACGTGCTACTGTATTTGTTTAGTTCATTCATTAACCATTGTATTTTTTGTATGAGAAGGGGATGGACGTGATTGCATAAGTCAGGAGACCTGCTTGGAAATACCGCCTGATATTACACGTACGATAAATGGAGGATTAATTTTCTGATACTGTATCCACCTGTGATATAGTATCTTTTTTATTTATAAAGGAGTTTTTATGTCAGGTACATATTACAAAGCCAACCGCGTTATTTCCAAGAGCAATGTAAGGAACTTTCTTTCCACAGATGTGAAGATACCTGCTCCAATTGAATATATTGCTACAGAGGCTTTTCAGAAAAAAACACAGATTTCTTCCGTCTGTTTTCCGGATACCCTTAAGAATATCGGTGCAAGAACCTTTCAGGGGTGCACTCTTCTGAAAGAGATCGATCTGCCAACCCAGGTGGAAACCCTTGGATCCCATGCCTTTTCCCAGTGTAACTCTCTGAAGAAGGTCACACTCTCACAGGCACTTTCCTCTGTTCCCCGGGCTGCTTTCCGTGAAAACCGAAAGCTTGGATGTGTTATTTTTCCAGATGATTCCAGGATCTCCAGAATCCGCTCTGAGGCTTTTTCCCAGTGTACTTCTCTGGAATCTCTGCATCTTCCTTCTGCACTGACAGATATTGAAGACCGCGCCTTCTACAAGTGTAAGAAGCTCCGCTCTGTAGAGTTTCCTGAAGGACTGAAGCAGATCGGAAAAGAAGCTTTTTATTTCTGTGGCATGGACAGTCTGAAGCTTCCTCAGTCCCTGGAATATCTGGATGACAGTGCATTTTTTAAATGTATGAACCTTACTACCGTCTGTCTTCCAACGGGCATCCGCTATATCGGAAAATGGGTCTTCCACGGATGTAACCGTATGAAATATCTGGAGATCCGTCATGACCCTGATTTTATCGGCCCGTGGATCATTAACAAAGCCTGCACCATACGGTGTTATAAGGGATCCAAAGCAGATGAATATTGTCAGGAATTTGGTTTCCAAGTGGAATATCTTTAATCTGTTTGCCATCGTTATTAATATATAAAAAATCGACTCAGCTTCATGAATATGTGAAGCTGAGCCGATTTTTTATATCATGGCAGTTTATTTAACTGTTACTTTGCATGTTACCTTCTTGCTTCCGCTCCTGACTGTGATCACTGCAGTTCCTTTTTTCTTTGCTGTGATAACGCCATTTGCGCTTACTGTGGCAACTTTGCTGTTGGAAGATACATATGTAACTTTCTCTGTTGAGTTCTTTGGTGTTACAACTGGTTTCAGAGTAAGTTTCCTGCCTTTTGCAAGAGTCACTTTGGATTTTACTCCTGTGATCCTTGTTGTTTTTACCACGTTCTTCTTAACAGTTACTGTGATCTTTGCTGTCTTTCCGCTGGCAAGTTTTACTGTGACAGTTGTTTTGCCTGCTTTTACCCCTTTGATCACGCCCTTGCTTGTTACAGTTGCGATCTTACTGTTTTCAGATGTCCAGGATTTTACAGAATCACCTTTTGCAAGACCTGTTACTTTTACCTTGCCTGTGGACTGTTTTTCTTTCAGGGAAAGGCTTGTCACATTAAGCCTGATAGTTGCTGTAAGTTTCTTGCCGTAATTTCTTGTCTCTTTTGTCTTGAGTCCGCACCTGACGCATACTTTTACCTGTTTTGCAGGAGCAAATACTGTTGCTGATGCTGTTGTTTTCCAATTATATTTGTGTCCTGCTGCCGGGATTGTCTCTGGCTTTGTCTTACCGCAGACTGTACACTTGTATGTCTTAACACCCTTCGCTGTACAGGTAGCTGCTTTGGTAACAGTTCCCTTGTCCCAGCTATGGTTATGTGGAACTACCGGGATTTCTTCGTTCTTCTCATAACCACAGATGTTACATGTGTAGGTTTTAATTCCTGTCTGTGTATAAGTTGCTTCCTTTGTTATTTTGCCTTCGTCGAAGGTGTGGGTTCCATAATCCTGTTTCCTGTCATTACCGGAGATATGGCACGCCCCACCCAAAGAACTATCATCACTACATTCATGCCAGTGATTCTCCTTATCATATGACCATTTTGTCTGCCATGAATGATTGCCTTCTTCAAAATAATAATCCGTATAAAACAGTACAACCTGATCATTATCCTCTACTTTTTGCTGGCTGACTCCAAGATTTGAAACAATACCATTGATCGTATACATCCAGCCACTGTATTTGCCATTTGTAAATTCACTGAGCTTTGTTCCATTTCTGGTAATACCTGCAATATAAGTTCCAGTGGGATTATCCCATATCATATTATTATCCTGCAGAGCCTCACTGATCACATCTCTCACTACAGAACCTTCTGCTACTGTATATTCGCTCTGTTCCACCCAGGTCTCCAGATTTCCTGCATAATATGTATGATAATTATGATCTGAGTCACTGTCATGGATCTGATCACCCAGGATCGTGATATTAACCCTGATATCCTTTCCGGAAGCAAGATTCTTCGCATCCGCTCCCAACGGATCATCTGTACGGTTATGCTGTGCCTTCTCGACTCCTTTTGGAGCTTTTCTGGTGTTTACGCCTTTTTCTGTATTATAATATGTTACGCCTTCTACAGGTGTGGGATTCTTACAGTTTGTATCAATATACCTGATAAATCCAATACCATCTATGCCGTCACAGATATATTTGTTATTCTCGATAATATTATACTTATCAAGTCCGTTAATATAGCCAATGACGCCACCAACATAGCTCCCATCTGTTGCCGTTACAGTTCCCTCAAATCTGTTATCCTGAATATAACCGATTCCATTATCCCAGCACTGTACCACACCCGGTTCAGCTCCCAGGATGCCGCCTACATAGTTGCTTCCTGTTACTGTTCCGCTGGCATAGCAGCCCTGAATAGTCACACACGGAGTATTCGGCGCAGTTTCCATACCATATCCGTTACTTCCGCCGTATCCGCCTCCGGAAATACCGCCTGCATAATTCCCACTTGCTGTTACTGTTCCATAAAATTTACAGTCTGTCAGTTCATAATCTCCCATAGTCTGACTCTTGTTTCCACAGATACCGCCTACAAAATCTGTACCGTAAACATCTGCATAGCTTACGCAGTTCTGTACGTATCCGTTGAGGGCACCGCCAAAAGAACCGATGTTTTTCTGCTGCCTGTCATATCCGATGACTACCCCTTTTTCTACAGTAGAATTGGTAATTGTAATCTGATTCTGTCCGGATGCATATCCTCCGATAAATCCGGACTGTAATGTCTGTGTTCCTGATTTCAGAGTTACATTGTCAATCTTGATCGGGTTTGCTGAACTGTAATCAACTTCGTAGTTGCAGACAACACCGTTGGATGCGATCTGTTTTCCGTAGATGTTAAGGTTTTTCAAAGTAGACTCTGCAACATAACCAAGAAGTGCTTTCTCACCTTCCGGTATTGTCAGCAGATGGTTGTCTCCATCCAGATTACCCTGGAACTTGGAAGCCTTGGTTCCAATCGGAGTCCAGCCTGTAGGAAGTGTGATATCCTCTGTAAATTTCAGATACTGGTTGGCAAAAGTACCTTTTCCATTGTTTACATAGTCTGCAACCGCCTGAATATCTTCTGTGGATGTGATCTGATACGGGTCAGCCTCTGTACCGGTACCTTTCAGTGTGAGATCTCCAGTCTCTGTGGTATCTCCATCACTGAGAGCTACTGCTGCCGCTCCGTCAGAAAAAGGATCTTCACTCTCCTGTGCAAAAGTTTCTGCGTCATCTGTTTCTGTAAGATCTTCTGCCTCCTGGGACTGCTGCAGATCCTCGCTTTCCAGATCTGCTGTTTCCTGCTGCTGTGATGCAGCCTCCTCTGTGGCCTCCTCTGTTACATCTCCTACAGTTTCGCTGATGGTCACATCTGTGAACTCAGCCGCCCAGGCGGATGCCGGAGCTGTGCCGATCATGGCACTTGCCAGAAGAATACTGAGAAACTTCCTGTGTTTCATAACCTTTTCCTCCCTTTAGACGCGGCAGGGTTTTTCTGCCACTTTATTTAATTTTAACAGTTACCTTAACTGTATCGTCTCCTGCAAAATGTAGCTGCAATTGAACCAACTGAAAAAGAGTAACAAAAAAGGTAACAAAAAGACACCCCATTAAACGGGGCTTTCTGTTACCTGATAGACGTTTCCTATGCGCAAACCGACCTTATATCCTGGTCACTATCTTGCTCACAAAAGACTCCGGCCTGCTGACTATACAGCAACGCACTTTCCTGTACAGGAATTCCACCTGTCTGCCTGAAGCACTTTTTTATTCAATTATATACTCCTGTTTATGGTACTATTTTGTCATAATTTTGTCAAATTTTTTACTGATCTTGTGATGATTTTTTATAAATAATTTTCTGTTTTTCCACTCCATCCACTTACAGAACATCATCGCAACTCCTGTACTCACCAGTGTTGCAAATATTCCCGGGCCTACTACTGCAGTGGGATCTGTACTTCCGTACTGTGTCCTGTAGGCTATTATGTTTACCGGAATAAGCTGCAGGGAAGAAATATTGATGATAAGAAAGGTACACATTTCATTACTGGCAGTATCAGGAAACACTGTTTTGCCCTGCTTTTTTCGCTGTTCCTGAATCCCGGCAAGCTCTTCCATTGCCATAAGCCCTGCCGGAGTGGCTGCTGCCCCAAGGCCAAATATATTTGACATAAAATTCAGGGATATATAATGAGCTGCCATGGAATCCGGATCAAGATCGGGAAAAAGGAAACGTAAAACCGGCTTCATCCTCCCTGCCAGAGCAGATACCATGCCTGCATTTTCCCCAATCTTCATAATACCGCTCCACATAGCTGTGATCCCGGCAATGGAAATGCACAGGATCACAGCCTCTTTTGAGGAAGAAACCGCTGCTTCCGTTACTTTGTCAAGATTTCCCGTAAGGATCCCGTACACGATTCCCATAAGGATCATTCCGCTCCAGAGATATTTCATATGGCAGATTTTTCCCTGTATATGATTTATTACTATCCTATGGAAATTTTCCCGGTCATATGACATAAAAAAGCAGCCTGGAAGCCATAAAGCCTCACAGACTGCTTTTTCAGGATCTGCCCGGTCGGATCTGTAATCCGCACTTAGCCAGGATCTGTTATTTATTTCTCTCTTACAACAACCTTATCCAGATGCCAGATATCATCTACATACTCCTGGATAGTTCTGTCGGATGTAAATTTGCCTGCACATGCTGTGTTAAGAAGTGCCATCTTGGCCCAGCGTTTCTCATCTTTGTATGCTTCCTCAACACGTTTCTGTGCTTCTGCATAGGAACGGAAGTCGCCAAGGATGAAGTACTGGTCAGGTCTCGGCATGTTGCGTTTGTCGAGAAGTGAATTGTAGATGTCACGGAACATCTCTGTATCGCTGGAGAAGGTTCCGTTGATCAGCTGCATCAGTACCTGACGGATCTCCGGATCTGTGTTGTAGATGAAGTCCGGATCGTAACCGCCGTTGTTCTCATAGTTGATGATCTGGTCGGAGCTCATACCGAAGATAAATGCATTCTCCTCGCCAACCTCCTGTACGATCTCAACGTTAGCACCATCCATGGTTCCAAGTGTCGGAGCACCGTTCAGCATGAATTTCATGTTACCTGTACCGGAAGCCTCTTTACTTGCTGTGGAGATCTGCTCGGAAACATCTGCTGCCGCAAAAATGATCTCAGCGTTGGATACACGGTAGTTCTCGATGAATACAACCTTCAGCTTACCGTTGATGGAAGCATCATTGTTTACAACATCTGCCACACAGTTGATCAGCTTGATGATCTTCTTTGCACGTGCGTAAGCTGCGGAAGCTTTTGCACCAAAGATAAATGTTCTTGGATAGAAATCCATCTCCGGATGTGCCTTGATCTGGTTGTACAGATAGATCACATGCAGGATGTTAAGAAGCTGACGTTTGTACTCATGAAGTCTCTTAACCTGGATATCGAAGATAGAGTGCGGGTCAACCTCAACACCATTGTGCTCCAGGATATATTTTGCAAGACGCTCTTTGTTCTTGAACTTGATGGTCATGAACTCCTGAAGAGCCTTCTCATCGTCTGCGTAAACCTTCAGCTTGGAAAGCTGGGAAAGATCTGTGATCCAGTCCGGTCCGATCTTGTCTGTTACCCAGTCAGCCAGAAGCGGGTTTCCATGAGCAAGGAAACGTCTCTGTGTGATACCGTTTGTTTTGTTGTTGAACTTCTCAGGCATCATCTCATAGAAATCCTTCAGCTCCTGATTCTTGAGGATCTCGGTATGAAGGCGTGCAACACCGTTTACAGAGTAACCTGCAACGATCGCAAGGTGAGCCATCTTAACCTGTCCGTCATAGATGATCGCCATCTTCTTGATCTTCTCGAAGTTTCCAGGATATTTCTGCTGGATCTCAAGAATGAAACGACGGTTGATCTCCTCGATGATCTGGTATACACGGGGAAGCAGTCTGGAGAACAGCTCGATCGGCCATTTCTCAAGTGCCTCGGACATGATGGTGTGGTTGGTGTAAGCACAGCATTTTGTTGTGATATCCCATGCCTGATCCCAGCCAAGACCTTCCTGATCCATAAGAAGACGCATCAGCTCTGCAACAGCTACAGTCGGATGAGTATCGTTCATCTGGAATACGACCTTCTCATGAAGCTTTGTGATGTCGTCGTGTGTTTTTTTGTATTTGGCAATGGCTGCCTGAAGGCTGGCAGATACGAAGAAGTACTGCTGTTTCAGACGAAGCTCTTTACCTGCCATATGGTTATCATTCGGATAAAGCACCTCAACGATAGTACGTGCAAGGTTCTCCTGCTCTACTGCGTTGTGATAATCACCCTTATCGAAAGAGTCAAGGTTGAAGTCTACGATCGGCTCTGCATCCCAGATACGAAGTGTGTTTACAACATCGTTGTTGTAGCCGGTGATCGGCATATCATAAGGAACAGCTTTAACTGCCTGATATCCCTCGTGGATAAATTTGTTCTCGTTCTTCACCGGATCCCACTCAACGCGTACATATCCGCCGAAATGAACTTCTTTTGCATACTCCGGACGACGGAGCTCGAAAGGATAGCCGTTCTTCAGCCAGTTATCCGGTGCCTCTACCTGATAACCGTCACGGATCTCCTGCTTAAACATACCATAACGGTAACGGATTCCGCATCCGTATGCACAGTAGTTCAGAGTTGCAAGGGAATCCAGGAAGCATGCTGCCAGTCTTCCGAGTCCACCGTTTCCAAGAGCCGGATCCGGCTCCTGGTCCTCAATGCAGTTCAGATCAAGTCCAAGCTCCTCAAGAGCTTCCTTAACCTCACCATATGCACAAAGGTTGATCAGGTTGTTTCCAAGGGCACGGCCCATAAGGAACTCCATGGACATATAATATACGATCTTCGGATCCTGTTTCTTATACGCCTTCTGGCTCTTGAGCCAGTTGTCAATGATCACGTCCTTCACAGTGTAGCTTACAGCCTGGAAGATCTGCTCCTGTGTAGCTTCCTCCAGTGTTTTTCGATAAAGGAATTTAACGTTTTCTTTTACGCTTTTTTTGAATTCCTCTTTCTCAAACTGCTTGTCAATCATTAGTTTTCCTCCTGTACTTTGGATACTCCCAGTGTTACAGCCTCTTTGTTGATGTTCCATTCTTTGGTGTAACCCTCTGCTTCTCCCAGAACAATGTTTTCTGCCAGTACTTCACGTTTGATCTCATCCTGGTTTGCTTTCATGATATCCATGATCTTATCGTTATCTTTTGCATAGACAATGATCTTGTCCATGACTTCGAAACCAGCCTCTTTACGCATGGTCTGCACCTTACTGATGACCTCGCGGACAAAGCCCTCCTGGATCAGTTCAGGTGTAAGGTTTGTATCAAGGACAACGGATGTCTCACCGTCTGTCTCTGTAACATAGCCCTCGCTCTGGGCTGTTTCGATCAATAAGTCTTCCTCTGCAAGCTCGACCTTATTTCCGTCAATGTCAAGAACGAGAACACCATTGTCTCTCAGCTCTTTCATTGCTGCGGTTCCGTCGATCTCAGAGAGTGCGGTACGGATGCCGTTCAGAAGCTTACCGTATTTCGGTCCTACTGTACGGAGCTGCGGTTTGAAGCTGTAGGAAATGAAGGACTCTACATCATCTGCAAATTTCACCTCTTTTACATTGAGCTCATCTGCGATGATATCTGTGTAGAATTTATCCATAGCTTTCTCAGCCTTTACATACATGGTTCCGATCGGCTGACGGTTCTTGATGTTTGCAGTATTTCTGCATGCACGGCCAAGAACAACGATCTCAAGAAGCTCTTCCATGTTTGCCTCAAGATCCTTGTCGATCCATGCCTCGTTTACCTCCGGGTAATCGCAGAGATGGATACTCTCCGGAGCGTCTGCATCAATGCTTCTTACAAGGTTCTGGTAGATATCCTCAGTCATGAACGGGATCATCGGAGCTGCAGCCTTGGCAACAGTTACCAGTGCTGTGTAAAGTGTCATGTAAGCATTGATCTTATCCTGCTCCATGCCCTTTGCCCAGAAACGCTCACGGCTTCTTCTTACATACCAGTTACTCATATCGTCAACAAATTCCTGAAGTGCTCTTGCAGCCTCCGGAATCTTGTAGGAATCAAGATCTGCATCGACAGTCTTCACCATGGTATTCAGCTTGCTGAGCAGCCATTTATCCATAACCGGAAGCTTATCGTAATTTAAAGTATATTTAGTTGCGTCAAAATTGTCAATGTTAGCATACAATACGAAGAATGCGTAGGTGTTCCACAGAGTGCTCATGAACTTTCTCTGTCCCTCTACAACTGCCTTGCCGTGGAAACGGTTCGGAAGCCATGGAGCACTGTTGATGTAGAAATACCAGCGGATAGCATCTGCGCCGTATTTGTTCAGTGCGTCAAATGGATCTACGGCATTTCCCTTGGACTTACTCATCTTCTGTCCGTTCTCATCCTGTACATGTCCCAGAACGATTACATTCTTATACGGAGCCTTGTTGAAAAGCAGTGTGGACTCAGCAAGAAGTGAGTAGAACCATCCTCTTGTCTGGTCAACAGCCTCGGAGATGAAGTCTGCCGGGAACTGCTGCTCAAACAGGTCTTTGTTCTCAAACGGATAATGATGCTGTGCAAAAGGCATTGCTCCTGAATCAAACCAGCAGTCGATTACCTCCGGTACACGGTGCATGGTCTTTCCGCAGTCCGGGCACTTCATGGTGATATCATCAATGTATGGGCGATGAAGCTCGATGGTCTTCGCACGCTCGTCACCACTCTTCTCATAAAGATCCTGGCGGCTTCCTACGGATTCCATATGTCCGCACTCACACTGCCAGATATTCAGTGGTGTTCCCCAGTAACGGTTTCTGGAAATACCCCAGTCCTGAACGTTCTCAAGCCAGTCACCGAAACGTCCTTTACCGATACTCTCCGGGATCCAGTTAATTGTATTATTGTTACGGATCAGATCGTCCTTTACTGCTGTCATCTTGATGAACCAGGACTCACGTGCATAGTAGATAAGCGGTGTGTCACATCTCCAGCAGTGCGGATAATCATGCTCGAATTTCGGTGCGTCAAAAAGCTTGCCCTCTTTGTCAAGGTCGGTAAGGACCATCGGGTCTGCTTTCTTTACGAATACACCGGCGTATGGTGTCTCTTTGGTCATGTTACCCTGTCCGTCTACGAACTGTACGAACGGAAGGTCGTAATCACGGCCAACACGGCTGTCGTCCTCACCAAATGCAGGTGCGATATGAACGATACCGGTACCATCACTCATGGTAACATAGTTATCGCAGGTCACAAAATGAGCTTTTTTGCGCTGTTTTGCTGCTGCCTCTCCTGCGCATGCAAAAAGCGGCTCATATTCCTTGCGCTCAAGGTCTGTTCCTTTATATTTCTCAAGGATCTCATATGCAGGCTCATCATCCTTTGCAAGCTTACCGAGAACCTTGTCCAGAAGTGCCTCTGCCATGTAGTAGGTGTAGCCGTCTGCTGCTTTTACCTTGCAGTAGATCTCATCCGGGTTTACACAAAGTGCAACGTTGGACGGAAGTGTCCACGGTGTTGTTGTCCATGCCAGGAAGTATGCGTCCTCACCAACAACCTTAAAACGCACGATGGCAGAACGCTCTTTAACAGTCTTGTAACCCTGGGAAACCTCCTGTGCAGAAAGCGGAGTTCCACAGCGCGGGCAGTAAGGAACGATCTTGAAGCCCTTGTAAAGGAGGCCTTTTTCCCAGATCTCTTTCAGCGCCCACCACTCGGACTCGATGAAATTGTTGTCGTATGTTACATAGGGATGCTCCATGTCAGCCCAGAAACCAACGGTAGATGAGAAATCCTCCCACATTCCCTTGTATTTCCATACGCTCTCCTTACACTGCTGGATGAACGGCTCCATTCCGTACTCCTCGATCTGCTCCTTGCCGTCAAGACCAAGCTTCTTCTCAACCTCAAGCTCAACCGGAAGTCCGTGGGTATCCCAGCCTGCTTTTCTCGGAACCATGTAGCCCTTCATTGTACGGTATCTCGGGATCATATCCTTGATAACTCGTGTCAGAACGTGTCCGATGTGCGGCTTACCATTTGCGGTAGGCGGTCCATCATAGAATGTGTATGTCTCACCCTCTTTGCGGCTGTCCATACTCTTTTCGAAAATCTTATTGTCTTTCCAGAATTTCTCAACTTCTTTTTCGCGGTCAACAAAATTCAGATTCGTGTCAACTTTACGATACACAATATTTACCTCCTGTGTCTGATTAATTTCTTCACAGATACTTAAGTCATACCAGTAACCTGGTAATAAAATTTTTTATGTCATTGGAACATTACGGAGTAATTTCCTATGACATAAAAAAGACTTCATCCTGTAAAAGGACGAAGTCTGATTCGCTGTACCACCTGTTACATTATACGGGCCTGTGTCCGGATCCCTGCGTCTTCTGATATGTTCTTATGCTCTGAGCTATGGCGCGGGCTGTTGTTCCATGTCTGTTCATGGCGGACATTTCTTTGTATCTGCCGATATATGTTCCCTGTAACGGAGGAAATCCGTCAGCTCTTACTTGATAATTACAGATTCCCGGCTGCTGCCGGCCAACTTCGGAACTGAAGCTCAGGAGTGATATTCCGTCATATTTACTCGCCCCGGGCTCCCACCATCCCCGGTTCGCTGCAAGCTTTCCATATGGCCTACTGTCTCCATCACAGCTTTTTTCTATATACGCTGTCTATTATAGGTTGGGGAAAATCCATATGTCAAGTGTTTTCAGGGATTTTTTATTCCCTCCATGGCATCCATATACGCATTTCTCCGTATTCACGGTTATCCCATGCAAAATACGGGATCAGGCGGACCGGAATACTCTTTTTCTTTTCTCCGGCAAAGGACTGATACAGTTCATCCGGATCATACTCCTCATGGATGATCTGGTAGGCTTCTGTCTCCAGAACACCGATCTCCCTGCCCTGGATCTCCATTTTGCCATCTTTAAATGTGCTGTGGATATTGATGCAGATATCATCCAGTGTATCTATATCTGCATCCGGGCTTTCCATGCAGTATACCAGTGGTCCTTTTTCCACTGCAATAAGCTGGCTGTCTTCCTCTACCATCGGATGTGCCATGGTAAAGCGTACCGGCATGTCAAGTTCAAGCTCAACCTTTGCACCTGCAAGTGTCTCAATATGAACTGCCTGATAAGTCTCTCTTGTACTCTTATCAAGTTTACGCTCCTCGCCGCCAGCTCTGATGCTTCCGCTTTCTGCCCATTTGGGAATTCTTAAATTCAGTGTTACCGGTTTATCACAGGCAACATTCTCAAATTCAAAGGTGATCTTTCCGTTATACGGATACTCTGTCTTCTGTTTCAGAGTGAAGGATGCACCGTTTTCAAGGGTAAGGGCTGCATCACACTCTCCGTAAATACCGGTGTAAACACTGTCTGCGGAAACTGTATATGCATACTCTCCGGACTGTGTCACCATACGTGCAAGGTTTGGAGGGCAGCAGTAACTGATGAGATACTCTGTTCTTGTAAGAGGCCAGATCAGTTTATATTCAAGCTTCTTTGCCCTGCGCAACATATTTTCATAGAAGAATTTCTTTCCGTCCAGACTTACGGCTGCAAGGTTTACGTTCAGAAGGGCACGCTCGATCACATCAAAATACTCTGCCTTCGGCTCGATCAGAAACATTCTGTAGGCCCACATTACAAGACCGATGGACGCACAGGTTTCATTGTAGGCCGTTACATTGGGAAGCTGGTACTCATATCCGAAAGCCTGATGGATAAGCTGATGGTTCCAGAAATCTCCGTAAGGAGAAGCACCGTTATATAAAGCTCCCACACCGCCTGTCAGGTAGATCTTTGTGTTGACCATGTTTTTCCATACCTTGTGAAGGACATCCAGATAATCTTTGTCTCCTTCTTCTGCATAGAGGTCTGCAACTCCTGCGTAAAGGTATGTGGCACGTACTGCATGGCCAATGATCTTTTCGTGTTCTTTCAGAGGCAGTCTGTCCTGATTGTCGTCCATGCCTTCTTTTACAGAATCACGTAACAGGATCGCCTTGTGTGCAAGATCCAGGTATTTTTTCTCACCGGTGGTACGGTACATTTCAATAAGGCCCATGTAATGGGACGGGCATACTGCTGTCTGTACCTCGCCTTTTTTCTCTGCTTCCGCATACATATTTTCCAGAAAATCTGCTGCTTTTCTTGCGATATCCAGGAAGTTTTCTTTTCCTGTGATCCTCTTGTACAGGCAGGCAGAAGTAAACAGATGGCCCATATTATAGACCTCGAATTCATTGATATCGCCCAGTCTTCCCTCACGGGTACCGTTACGCATACCGATGATCTGTTTTGTGGAAATATATCCGTCCTCTTCCTGGGCGCGTCCGATCAGATCGATATACTCGTCCAGTTTGTCCAGACGGCTCTGGTCCTGAAGCTGCTCTGCAGAATAAAGCTGGGACTCCATCCATTTGTAAAAATCTCCGTCACCAAAATCACTGCCGCCAAACTCGCCGCTTTTTTCTCCTGCACAGATACGGAAATTCTCAACTACATGTCCCGCATCCAGTGCCTCGAACATTTTCTGCAGGTGGGGAACTGTACTCTCTGCACAGCTCTCCACAACATTTTTCCAGAAACCGCCGGTCCATTTGATCTGGTCATATTCTGCTCCGCTTACTTTTGCATATTTCGATTTTCTTGTATCCGCAAGCATGTTTTTCCTCCTAAAATCAGCCTTTTACAGCTCCACTTGTCATACCTTCGATTACTGTCTTGTTAAGGATCATATAGATGATAAGCATCGGGAATACGCTGATCGCGATAGACGCAAAGATCGCACCCCAGTCTTTTGTTCCGAACTCATTCTCAAAATAGAGAAGTCCGGTCTGTATTGTTTTCAGTTTACTGTCACTGATAAATGTCATGGAGAACAGCAGGTCATTCCATTTGTAGAAGAACTGCAGAACCAGAACAGTAACTGCGGCATTTTTCATCAACGGGAAAACAATATGCCACATCATGGAATAAATTCCGCATCCATCGATAACACTTGCCTCAAGAATTTCCCTTGGAAGAGATCTCATATATCCTGTTACAAGGAAGATAGAAAGAGAAAGGCCAAATGCGATATAAGTCAGTACCAGGCAAAGTCTTGTATTTGTAAGTCCTGTATTATTGTAGATCTGAAACAGTGGAAGCAGTGCAGTTGCAACCGGAACCATAAGACCCAGAAGGAAAAAGTCTGCAAAGAAATTTTTCATTTTCCATTCCATCTGTGTTACTGCAAATCCGATGGTCATACTTAAGATTACAATAAAAACAAGTGCCAGTGCTGTATAGATCAAACTGTTTCTGAAGTACAGACCCATGTTTCCTCTGGTCCATGCTTCTGAAAAGTTCTTAAGGTAAAGTCCCTCCGGCAGCGCAAAGGACGGCTTTGTTACAAACTCAGATGATTTTTTAAATGCACATGTGAACAGCCAGAAGATTGGATATGCATCAACAATTACAACCAGTGCAATAATGATCTTTTTAATAACGTCCACCGGAGTGATTGTCTTTTTTTCCATTTTTTATGCCTCCTTTACATCAAAGAAACGGATGATTCTTGTTCCGATAATACAGATCAGGAAAATAACGATGGCAATCGCACTTCCATATCCGTAGTTTCTGTACTCAAATGCCACATTGTACATGTACATGGATAATGTTGTTGTTGCACTTCCCGGACCGCCGTTTGTAAGGGCGATTGCGGACTCGAATACTTTAACAGTACCTGCAAATGCAAATACAAGACATGTAATAGTGATCGGGCGGAGCAGCGGGAAGATAATGTTCTTGAACATCTGCCAGGAATTACATCCGTCAACCTTTGCCGCCTCAATAATATCATCCGGAATATCAATAAGACCACCGTAGAAAATTACCGCATAGAAACCTACAGACACCCAGATATCCATGACACTTAAGCACCCTAATGCTGTGCTTGCCTGTCCGATCCACGGCTGTACCAGATCATGAAGACCGATTGCATCCAGAATACTGTTTAACAGACCATAGTTTGGCTGGATCTCATAAATCTTACGGAACAACTGTCCAACAGCTACTGTCGGGAGGATTACCGGGAAAAATGTGATAGTACGGATCAGGTTCTTGAATTTAACAAGCCAGAAACGATACATCATGGCAAGTGCCAGTCCCAGCACTACCATACCAAGCATAGTGGTAAGGATATACCGGATCGTTACCATAAGTGATTCGTGGAATTTTGAGTCGATCAGAAGTTTTGAATAATTCTTAAGGCCGCTGAAGCTCCAGCTAAGTCCCGGTGTTCCTGAATATAAGGAATATACAAAGGACCAGATTACAGGTACGAATACCAGTCCCACATAAAGAATCAGTCCCGGAACAACAAACAGCGCAATTGCCTTTTTATTTCCTAATACATGTTTCATCCTGTTTCCTTGCCTTTCTCATAAAAAGAGTATTGAAAATGACATAACTGTTATTCTGCCACTCCCAATACTCTTAATTAGTCCGTTGATCTTACAGCTTAGTTGCTGATTGTATATGCTTCCTCAATGGAATCCATATAAGCGGCTCCATCCATATCTCCATTTAATACAGACTGAATATTATCCTGTGCAGTTGCTTTTGTCTCGTCATTCATGTATGCTTCCCACCATGCGGTAGAAGTCTTTGCATCAGCGATAGCATCAATTACTGTCTGAGTAACAGAGCTGATATCTTTTGTATCTACATCATATGTATAACCACGTACTGACTGATACTCGCCCATCGCGTAGTTACCAATGTTCTCAACGAAGTACTGTAAGAATCCTGCCATTGCTCCGTCATATTTGTCCTGAGACAGACAAAGGATGTTACCACAGTTTGCAGGAAGCTCGGAAGCTTCGCTTACAGACTCATCAACTACAGGAACTCCCATGAATCCGATATTGTCCTCTCCGGACGGGTTTGTCTCCTCATCTGTGATGGAAGATGTGAACCAGCTTCCGTCATAGAGCATTGCACACTGACCATTTAATAACATTCCCTCAGCAGTTGTGTTATCAACTGTTGTAGCACCTTCGCCAAAGTATCCTTTCTCTGCCATATCTGCTACCATCTGAGCTGCTGCTACAAATCCGTCATCTGTGAATTTTGTCTCACCCTCGCATGCTTTCTTAACTGCATCTGCGCCCATTGTACGATATGCGTAAGCATTTACGATACGTGTTGTAGGCCATTTGTCAGATCCGCCTGTTGCGATCGGCTGAATTCCTTTTTCTTTTAATGTGTCACATACCTGAAGGAACTCATCCCATGTTGTCGGTACTTCCACGCCTGCATCCTCGAATACAGATTTGTTGTACCAGAATCCCTCGATATTCATTCCGAATGGAAGATCATACAGCTCATCTGTGTCAGAAAGAGAAGTCATGATACTCTTTGCGCTGTCCATGACTTTGTCCTCATCGCCCATTGCTTTAAGCTCTTCGGAAACATTTACAACTTTTCCTGCCTGGATCAGCTCTCTTAACGGAACACCTGCTGAGTAAGCAAACAGATCAGGAAGATCGTTGGATGCTACCAGTGTGGAAATCTTTGTACTCAGGTCTGAAGCTGATACATACTCATATTCATAGCTGAAATTCGGATTTACATCTTTGATGTAGTTATCAAGCATTCCTGTAAGGATTTTTCCATCTGCGCTGTCCTCTGCCCAGATTGAAAGGACCTTGATCTTTTTCTCTGCTGATGTGTCAGGATCTGTTGCTGCGCTTACGCTTAAGGATCCTGCCATTAATGAGATTGCTGTTGCTGCAGCCATGACTAATGCCATTGCTTTCTTCTTCATTTCTCAAAACCTCCTAATACAGTTCTTTTGTGATATCGTTATCTTTAAGCTGGCTTTATTCTAACATCCTACGTTTCAGATTGATAGTCCGTCATTTTTTTGAAAATGTCCAAATTTTATAGAATCCGATTTTTATGTTTGTCACATTTCTTTGGATCAGATCTGTCAGTTTTCTTTTGATTTACGGACACCACCTTTAAACTGCATAGGAGTAACACCCTCTTCTTTTTTGAAGATATTGCAGAAGTACCGGTAATTATTGTAGCCTACCGCCTCGCTCACTTCCTGTACCTTGGCCCCCTTCAGAAGAAGTTCCTTTGCATGGGCCATACGGATCTGGGTCAGATATCTCACAAAACTGATCCCCACCTCATCCTTAAAAAGAATACTCAGGTAAGCATGGTTCATGTGTACCATCTCTGCCATCTCATTCAGGCCAAAATCCTGGCTGTAATTTTGATTAATATAGTCCAGTATCTGTGTGATAACCCTGTGGGAACTTCCGATCTTTCTCACGGAAATCTTTTCAAAAATACGCTGCAGGATGAGATAGACATACTCATCTACCTCTTCCTTTGTCTTCATCTCTTCAATATTGTTAAAAAGAGGGAAGTTAAAATCATGTTCATACTGCTTCCACTTCTCATAAAAAGCTGCAGAAGCAGCCGTGATAAGCTTATAACTCTCTTCTTTATACTCCGGCAGACCATATTCCGCTTTTTTCAGAAGCTGCTGGATCCTCCGTGTTTCCTCTTCCCAGTTTTCCGTATTGCTGTCGTTGATCATCTCCACAACAGCATTGAGGGAAAGTCTCAGATCCCGGATCAGTTTTTCATTCTCCACATCTGTTTTGCTGGGCCGTTTTTCAAATTCCTCATCTATCTTTTCCAGGGTAGCCTTCAGTTTGTCCATAGTTACCGGCTTGTCTATATAACTGTGGACTCCCAGCTCCATTCCCTTACGGGCATACTCAAATTCTTTGTACGCACTTACCAGCACAAATATCATATCCGGATATTTTTTGTAGAAATGTTCGATGACCTCGAGGCCGGAAAGCCCGGGCATACGAATATCTATGAAAACAACATCCGGATGTACATTTTCAATCAGCTCCAGTGCCATCTGACCATCTGAAGCAGAGCCTGCCATCTCATAGTCCGCGCCGATCCTTTTCAGCATTACACGGATTCCCTCAATGGTCAGATATTCATCATCGATCACTACCAGTTTTTTCATAGTTCACTTATATCCTCATTTCATTTTCTGCCAGAATGATCTTTACCCGGGTTCCTTTTCCAGGCTCACTTGTGATCGTTACTTCTGAATTTTCACCGTAATACAGTTCGATTCTTTCTCTTACATTATTGATTCCATAACCTTTATCCAGCTTGGACATATCATCAATCCCCACGCCATCATCAATAATGGTAAAGATGATCCTGTTTTCATTTACCTGACCTGTGATCCAGATATTCCCGTCACCCATTTTGGTTTCCAGTCCATGATATACCGCATTTTCCACAAAAGGTGTGAGAAGAAGTTTCAGTATCTTCTTTTCCATAAGGTCTTCATCCACCTGGATCTTCAGATGGAATCTGTCTTTGTAGCGCATATTTTGAATGGTAATGTATGAGCGGATATGCTGGATCTCATCCTTTACCATGATCAGATTACTTCCCTTGTTCAGACTCAGCTTGAAATTGTCAGAAAGCGCAGCCACCATTGTGGCGATCTCATCCTCCTCATGGACAATGGCCATACAGTAAAGGGCATCCAGGGCATTATAAAGAAAATGCGGGTTGATCTGCTCCTGGAGAAGATGCAGTTCCTGCTCTCTCTGCCTGATCTTGGCATAAAGCAGACGTTCCCTTAATACCAGATTATTGTTGACCATTTCTTTAAATTTCTGTCCCAGAAGGCCGATCTCACTGTCATCAAATTCTTCCGTGATATTACGTGTTCCCTCTTCCACACTCTGCATGGTGCGCTCCAGTTTTTTCAGAGGCATATAGATCTTCATGGCGATCATATGTGCCACAAACATACCAATGCCAAACAGAAGCAGGATCATCACCGCGATCAGGATACCCACATTGACCTTCTGTGCATTTAATTCGCTTGCCTTAATACCGCTTACCAGAGTCCAGCCATTTACAAAACTTTCCCTGGCACTGAAAATATACGGTGTCTGGGATGTCACTGAAGGATCAGAGACATACGCTTTGTAGATCTCTTCTTTATAGCTGTCGTCTCCCTGGAAATAAATAAGGGGATCATCCGTGTTTTCATCGATGACCATAAAGCAGTTAGTCTTATAATTTCCTCTGTTCTCAAATGCCATTTTGAAAATATTCTTTGATACATTTACGATCAGATAGCCTACTCCGCTACCCTCCTGGGAACCGCGCAGATACTTCACTATGGACAATGTATCATTTTTTCCCGTAAGCGCATTACTGCCCAGGATGATTTCTTTTCCATCTGCATCCCGGGCTTCTTTTATCCAGGCCTGTTTCAGTATCTCTCCGTCCTTATAGAACGGAGTGTACTGTGACAGGTCGGACTTTTTTGAATGAATATAAAGTTTTCCATTAAGGCTGACTGATAATACTTCCTGAACAGATGCCTGCTGTAAGGTCAGTTCATTTACACTTTTTTCCAGGGTTCTTGTTTCTTTTGAGGAAAAATAGGAACCCGGTTCTTCCCCTGCCTCAGAAAGAGCATTCATGTAGGAGTCTTTCAGAAGAAGATTTCTCATTCCCTCTATGATACCGTCAAGCTGAAGCTCCACAATATTGTCTGAAGTCTGTAGACTGTAATAAAAATCCTGCTGATAATTTTCCACTATGTTATTTGTGGTCAGCGCAAAAATACTGACACCCAGGATCAGCATGGACAGAATGGAGATGGCTATGATCGCCACCTGGATCTGCTGCTGAATAGTACGTCTGTTTGTTTTCATCTTGTCAGACATATTTTATAATGCCTTTATCTTTAACATCTGTCTTACTTCATCAGGTGTCATCGGTTCCATATCTTTTTCACGGAGAAGTTCTGCTGCAGCTTTGATAAGCTCTGCATTGGTTGTACACTGCACGCCGTTTTCCAGATAGTTGGAATCCTCAAAACCAAGTCTTAATGATACAGCTCCCATATCCAGGGCTTTGCTTACCATCTTAAGGTCTTTACGGTTGGCCTCTGTATATCCCCATAATACTTTGCCCTCATCTGGGAATGTCTCATAGAGATATTCTTTCATGTGACGCAGTGCATTTTCTGTTGCAGGCATCTCTCCGCCATGGCCGAATACCAGGGCAAAAAGGATCGGGTCTACAAAGTGGAATTTCTCATCCAGCTCACGGACTGTGTTGATCATTCCAAGTTCAAATACCTCGATCTCCGGTCTTTTATCTTCACGGATCAGCTCGCCAACACAGTATTCCACATCATCAATGGGATTCTGATAAACGGCCTTTCCAAGGTTTACAGAACCTACATTTAAGCTGACTGCCTCTGTGTACGGCGCGTAACAGGGCTGAACTCTCTCTTTGATGGTAAGGTCGGAAACACCGCCTGTGGAAATCTCAACTACAATGTCACAGGCTTCGCGGATATATCTGATTGTTTCATCCATAAGTGTCATATCCGGAGTGAGTTTTCCATGGACGTCTCTTACGTGTAGATGAACCATGGATGCTCCCAGTTTCCAACATTCAATAACATCATCTGCGATTTTTCTCGGGTTGATATCTGTATCTGATGCACTTACCGGTGCTACAGAAAGCATTATTTTTTTCATAATTTTTCTCCATTCCAATATACATAATGATCAGTTACAGTCTGAACGATCTTGTCCTTTTCCCTTTTTGAGATTACTTCCAGAATCTCCCTGTGAAGCTCTGCAAAGTGGGAAACCTCGCCTTTTTTTATGACCTTGCAGATGGCCTCCAGGCGAGAAGGAACTGTCAGTCTTGTTATATATTCTGTAATGGTCACGATCTGAGGATTGTCTGAAAGCGCCGCAATTCCTGCATGAAATTCCGTATCTGTCTCCATGATCCGATTTGGATCCGGTTCCTTTTCATTCAGCGCAGCTTCCATCTTTTCCTGAATCTCATAGAGATTTCTTATTTTCTCTTCATCCGGATCATTCTCAAGGATCACATTTAAGGTTCCGATCTCAATAACAGCACGAAGCTGTACAAAGTCCTTCCAACTGTTTTTCTTCAGGATGATCTGATAAAGCATGGGGTCAAGCAGTTTCTGATTATAAGTTTCGCTGACAAATGTACCGTCTGCACGTTTAATATAGACAACACCATTTGCCTCCAGCTTCTTGATAGCTTCTCTCACAGAATTTCTTCCGGCCTCATATTGTCTGCATAATTCTACTTCTGTGGGAAGTTTTGAGCCGGGCTGGAATTCCCCTGAAATGATCCCGGATACGATTCCATCCACAACTCTGTCAACTACTGATTTTTTCTTCCCAGTTTCACTCATTTTATTTTACTGTTCCCTTCTTCACCAATGCTTTCTTTAACTCGGCAGCTCCGAATCTCGGGCTTGAAAGAACAACTTTGCCGAATTTCTCAGCAATATATTCCTCGCAGTATGCCATGCTTCCCTGTGCAAAAAGTACTACGTCCACATCATCTGCGATCTTCTCAATGCTTTCTGCCATTCTCGCGCGGAACTCATCCTGATTCAGGCCAAATGCTCCCTCTACCAGGCAGTCAACCAGCTCTACATGCTTTCCGCACTCACGGCTCATACGGAGGATCGTGTTTTTGGTTGGCTCCAGTGTTGTTGCCAGAGTTGCCACTACGCCGATCTTCTTTCCCTGGCGTACTGCTTCACGGCACATCTCCTCATCTACACGGACGATCGGCACACCGATATATTTTGCCGCATCCTGGGCTGCATCTGCAACTTCACCTACAGATGAGCACAGGTTTAACATTGCCTCGCAGTCCTCGCCTACTGCCTTCATGTACATTCCGATCAGTCTGGCTGCTGCCTTCGGTGTAACATATCCTGCATCTCTTGTCTCTGCCAGGATAGAAGGATCCTCAAGGCTGTATAACTCTACATCTTCTCCAAGCTGTCCTTTTACTTCTTTTTCTACAAGTTCGATAAGCTCCGGTGTTGTGCTGGTATAAATTAATCCTACTTTCATTTCTTCTGATCTCCTTTATTTGTTCATTAGAATTTCTACTGCTTCACGTAAGGTTACGATCTCGCCCACATTTCCCGGGAAGATCACATATGGGATCCCAGGGAATTTGCTTTCGCTGCCTGTCTGCCATACAGGGATTCCAGGTCTTATCTGTCCCAGGACTTTTGCATGTTTTACTCTCAGGGCTTTTACGCCTACATCACTGGATGTGATGCCGCCTTTTGCAACTACAAAGGCAGGTGTCACCTCAAGCTCTCCCACACATTTCTGAAGGGCATCGCTGATCTTTACAGAACGCTTCAATGCTTCCTCCGGTGTATCGTTTTCTACTTTTAAAAGCGCACGTTTTGTGGAAACACACACTGTGGTTCCCTTGCGGATCAGATCCTGGATCATGGCAAGGACGCGTTTTGTCTCCTCCTCCAGTTTTCCTTCTTCAAGGACCAGGTCGGAATTTAACTCGATAAATGTAATATCGGAAATATTTTTCAGCTCATTTAACTGTGCAGTTGTCTTGGCTGTGTGGCTTCCTACCACAATAATACCGCCTGCCGCTGTCTCTTTGTTTACCATCTCTTCCCTGGCAAGGTAAGCCTTGTCGGAAATATTGCCGAATGCTTTTACCAGGGCTGCCGCTGTACGGAAAGTATAATGTTTTCCCTGTGCAATGGCACGGTAAAGCGCTGTACAGAAAATCTTCACATCAATATTGTCAATGGCATTTACTATGATCTTTCCGTAGTTTTCTACTGACATAAGTTTTTTCCGGATCTCAGCATAATCCATGCTGCGAAGAAGCTCCAGAGAAATTGTAACGCAGTCTTCTGCCTTGAACTCACCTTTTGTCTTCTCCTCTACATACTCGCACAAATTGCTGGATGTATAACCAAAAGTCTCATCTTTTGCAAACTCAGTCTGACCTGCCGGAACAAGCTCATCACCATATTTTACATAATGGACATTGTTTAATGTAAATCTTCCGCCTTCTTTAAAGTAAGGACAAAGGATCTCGCCATCCACTTTCCATGGATTTCTCTTTTCCATCTCTTCTTTTACGATTTTGGTTTCCAGCGGAAAATGTCCTCTCAAAGTAGAATCACTTCGATTGATGATGCAGTATTCCATGCCAGCCTCGTCTGCCGCGATCTGAACATTGTTTACGATCTCACGATGAGCCTTTATGGTTTCTTCTTCTGTGAAACCACGGGAATTTGTCAGTACAAAGAAAAGCTTGTTTTTCTCTGCAAAGCCTTCTCTCATGCTCTCCACACTCCAGTCCGTATAAACGGACACATCGTGTACTGTCTGCACGCCTGTTGGGTCATCGTCAAGAACTATGATCTTTAAGCCGGATCTTTCTGCCTCCTCAGTCAGAAGCCTGTCCACTTCCGCCACGTCCGGAATGGGATATTTATTCAGGATCTCAGCACTGATTGTCTTCTCGTTCATTAAACATCCTACCTTTGCTTTTAAAAAAATTTACTCTGTCTAAGTCCATAGTATAAACATCCTACGTTTGAAATGCAAGGTGAATCAATAATATTTTGACATAATCCAAAAAAAGTCTTAATGGAATTTTCATAGTCTGTCAGTGGTTTTTCTACAGGGAAAGTGTTATACTACTGTAAATGTGTTTCCGGGATGGGGACATAGAAATGATCGAAGGGTAATGATATATGCTTAGAAAAAAACTTAATAAACTGAGAAATGTTGCTTTAGGAGTTCTGTGTTTAAGCCTTGCTGTTGCACAGCCCTGTTTTGCTTCCGCACCTCTTGGTTATGACGAATACGGAGATCCCATCGTCACAGCCACACCGGTTCCGGACAGCTCCACATCCACAGGCCAGACTACGGTCACAGCACCACTTCACTCAGACTACTACACTCAGGCCGCTGACACGGATTCCATTGAGGGATGGCCCACAGGCCCAAATGTTGAGGCACAGGCTGCTGTTCTGATGGATGTGAACACAGAGGCTGTTCTCTATTCCAAGAACGGGGACACACAGCTTTATCCTGCCAGCATCACCAAGATCCTCACCACACTTCTTGCCTGTGAGAATCTGGGATACAAGACCAACATCACAGTATCCGACACAGCCGCTTACAGTGTTTCTTCCGGAGATTCCAGCATTTACGCTTCTCCCGGAGAGACTTTTACCAGGAACCAGGCGCTTATGGCTGTCATGCTTCAGTCAGCCAATGAGATGTCTGTAGCTGTGGCAGAACAGGTTTCCGGTTCTGTGAAGAAGTTTACAGAGCTTATGAACTGGCGGGCCAGGCTTTTTGGATGTAAGAATTCTCATTTTAACAATCCTAACGGACTTCCGGATGAGACTCATTACACCACAGCTTCCGATATGGCCAGAATAGCCAAGTCAGCATGGATGAATCCTCTTTTCCGTATGTTCTGTACCACCAGATATTATGAGATTCCTGCCACCAGTTATTTTAAAGAACCAAGGCAGCTTCTCAACCATCACAAGATGATGGAGGGCGGTGATTATTATTACGAAGGTGTCCTGGGCGGCAAGACCGGCTACACTCAGGCTGCCGGAAATACTCTTGTCACCTATGCAGAGCGTAACGGTACGACGCTGGTAACTGTTGTGCTGAATTCCATTTCCGCTGCAGGTGCCTACTCGGACACAGCTTCTCTTTTCGATTACGGATTTAATAATTTCCAGAAAGTGGATATGGAAGTTGATATGGATCCGGTTCCTGTAAGGAACCTTCCATGTGAGAAATATATTCTTAAGAACTGTGGCAACACATATCCTTTCTATTATAAAAGCAAGGTTTATGTGACACTGCCCACCGGAATCGACAAGTCTGTACTTACCAAACGCCAGGCCGTTCTCCACGATGCAGTCGGCCCGTTACGTCTGAAAAGTAAATATTATTATAAGGATCATCTTGTTGGATGGGGAATGCAGTATGAACGGAATATCGTATCAGACCTCCTTCTGCCCAGTCCTTCGTAACTGTCTTTTAAGGCGGATGGCTTCGTGTTTTTCACGGATGTCATCCGCTGTTTTTTTGTCTGATGCTCTCAAGGTCCGCACTGCAAAATATCTTCCCGCATCTGTCTTGCGGATGCGAATCCTGCCTGCGATTTCTCCATGTTCCTTACATAATGCAAGACAGTAATGTACTTTGGAATTGTTGGTGCTGAACCAGCGGATCTTTCTTTTTGCCAGATTATGGCATATGGGACAGGGAGTGGACACTACAGTCCTGTCCTTTATCAGCTTTTCTTTTGACACAAATTCCCTGGATACATATTTGTCGCACAGTGGATAGGAAATATAGATCTCCTCAGCCTTTGATCTGGGATTCTGGTATACATCCAGAGACGGGTTGTCTTTTATTGTTTTTTCATCAATATGTGCAAGTACGCAGGCAGTATATCCCGCATCTGCCAGTGCTCTGTGAAAAGTTCCGTTCTTGGGAATCTCAAGCTGATCAATGGCGTATTCCAGTGATCTCCGTGAGATCCCGTCCTCAAACCGGATACTGAAAAGCTTCTGCACATCATAGTAGGTTACAGGTCCGGGGATCAGTTTCATAAGGTGATAAAATTTCATATTCCGCTGCAGCTCCATCACGTCCTGATTTCCCCAGGTAAAAAAGCGGTACTCCGGCCCGCACCATTCCAGGAATTCCTTCACTGCCCTGGGAAAAGAAACACCGGAGAGAAGGTCATCGTAATCCACATGAATCACCTCATGGATGCTGTCATGGATCCACTTATAGACCTTCGGCCTGATCAGTTGCTGAAAAGTCCCTGTGATCTCCAGTTTCTCATTCAGCCTGACCGCTCCGATCTCAATGATCTCAAAAGGAAGCCTGCTGTCCGGATGGCGCCTTCCATCCGGATTCTGGTTCCATTCCAGATCAAATACAATGTAGTTCATGGATCATTCCTCCACTGAATACAGAGCCTCCAGAAGCTCCTGCTGGAACGCAGCCGTATCTGCATCTGTGAGAACTGTATCTTTCATATTGTCTTTGCCGTACATCCACCATCGGAAATCGCAGATCATGCTTCCTCTTCCTGCTCCGTCAGAACAGTCTACGTCCAGGATAGCTTTTTCTGTTTTAAAAAATTCCGGATGGATAAGATACATAAATGGTACTGCATCATGGATGCTGACTGCATTTCTGTATTTGCCTGTTTCTCCATCCAGCACAAATCCCGCCATATCTCCGCAGGCCCTGGCCACTTTGTTTCCGGACTGGCACAGTTTCATGATCTGATTTCTGGTAAAATTACATTTCAGGGTGGCATCCAGTCCGCACATGGTTACAGGGATCTCGGACTGACACACGATCTTCGCTGCTTCCGGATCTGCATACACGTTAAATTCCGCACATGGAGTCACATTTCCCCCTCTGGCTGCTCCACCCATAAATACGATATTACGGATCCTGCTTTTTACTTCCGGAAAAAGCTTAAGAAGAAGTGCCAGGTTGGTCATGGGGGCTGTCGGAACAAAAGTTACCTGTTCTCCTTCCGGAAGAGAGTTGAGAAGGTCTCTTAAAAAAAGTACCGCATTGTCTGATACCGGCTTCTTATCTGTTTCCGGAAGCTCACAATATCCAAGTCCTGTTTCTCCGTGAAATTCCTCTGCGTGAAGCTCTTCTCTTACAAGTGCAGATACCATTCCTGCTGCAACCGGAACATCCAGTCCGTAAAAATCTGTAAGCTTAAGAGCGTTTGCTGTTACTTTATCTATTGTCTGATTCCCTGCCATTGTGGTAACTGCAAGAAGATCAAATTCTTCTCTGTGGGCAGCCACATAAGCAAGGGCTATTCCATCATCAATCCCCGGATCGCAATCCATGATGATCCTGATCTTTTCTGCCATAGTTTTACCTCATTTATCTGTATTTAAGCACGTTTTTATCTGTTACAACAGTATAACAGAGTGGATAATGGCTGTAAAGTGGAGTAAAAAGTAACAGGAAAGAATCCAGTGAAACAAGAAAGAATCCTGCAAGCAGGATTCTCCGCCTGCGGCGGGTCGCTTCAGCGACATAATTCCTCTCCGACGCAGTGCGATCCTGCCCGGAGGGCTTTTTTATGTCATTGGAACATTACGGAGTAATTTCCTATGACATAAAAAACCTGTCAGATGGGTTGGGTCTGACAGGAAAAAAGGGGGTACTATATATAATCAACAAATATGAAATTTGGAATTTTATCTGTAGATATGTCACCTGCAGGTGGCATATCTCTGACTGGTTATCAGTCAATGGAAATAAATTTCTTCTCTTCTACTTCTTTCTTGGTTTCTTCTTTCGGGAATGTCATCTTCAGGATTCCGTTCTCGTATTTTGCATGGATATCTTCGTGTTTGATACTCGGTCCTACATAGAAGCTTCTGGAACATTTACCTGTGTAACGTTCTCTGCGGACGTATTTACCTTTGGCATCCTTCTCATCCTTATTCTCTTCTCTGGAAGCAGAAACATTCAGATAACCATTCTTCAACTGGATCTTAACATCCTCTTTCTTAAATCCCGGAAGATCGATCTCCAGCTCATAATTACCATCCACATCACGGATATCAGTCTTCATCATATCCTTAACCTGCGGATAAGATTCTCTCCTTACCGGATATCCCATAAAGTCATCAAACAAATCCTCACCAAAAATACTGGGCATTAACATAACGCATCCTCCTCATCTATATAAGCTTCATGCTGTGTAGTTGTTGTTCTGTAATTTCCTGTTTCAGGAACTTTCCGGAAGAATCTCTTTTTGTCTCTTCCTTTGTTCTGCATGTACTATAACACACACTTGTTAGCACTGTCAATAGGCGAGTGCTAATTTCACAATTTCTTCACATTTGCCCGTTCTCTGGCTGCACTTATAAGTACTCTCCCAATATCTGTCCAACACATTCATAAATTGTATCTATGATTTCTTCGCACTTACCCTTCTTCATACCTGCTGTAACTCCTACTGCCAGAAGTTCCTTTCTGCCTGGATTTCGCCCATTTCCATTAACAGTTGTTGTATGTTCTCCGTAATAGGTATTACTGTAGGTAAGATCATACGCCGGGCTCAGACGCCACTGGTCATTTGATTCATCATATAAATATGTGAAATTTTTTGAATGATCGTCCCGGTTATGTGCAATCACATTAAAACACATTCGTCGAAACATGTTTTCCACATCTTCACTATTATCTCTGGTCAAAATCTTTGTAAGTTTCATCAGGCTGTGATAATCCAGACTCGGCTGCTCAAAATCCAGCTCCAGAAGTGCCGCGGCAGTCAGCATATGAACTCTTCTCCCATTAGTCCCTCTGTCAAATCGTCTGATTCCAAAGTAACCCTTGCACTTATCAGATGGAAATAATCTCGTTTCACTCATTGTAATGCCACATTTTCTTGCACAGCAGGAATAATCGTATTCCATCTTTCCTGTATCTTTTCCGTCTACATGAGCGGGAAATTTTATGATCCAGTCTTCCTGATCAATTGTTGTCATAATTTTAGGTCTGGCACCACCGCTGGTGCCTCCAAGATGATACAGATCATCCAGTTTATCTGAGTACTCTGTATTTAATATCTTCTCACATTCTTCTGCCAGTTCATCCAAATTTACATGATTGTGCTGTTCTGGAAAACTTTTCTCCGGATAATATGTCAGTGCCCCCATTCCTGACTTTCCAACTATCGCCAGTCGGTCCAGAACTGTCAGTTCATCCAGATTCTGCTTATGAGCCCGAAGCAATCGATCCAGTAATAACCTTCCCCAGTTATCCGGAAGACTATCTGCGAACACCCCAAAAAGTCCGGCAAAGTAATCTTTTGTCGGAACAAATACCTGATTCTTTAAGGGAAGTGAAAATGGGCTGATCGAAAACCCATTTTCCAGCCATTCTTCGCCATATTGAAACGCAGCCTTATGATCAGCCGTCATAGCCAATGTTCCTACAAACTTTTCGTCATAGTATACCTGCAATGTATTATCTTGTCTCATTTATGACCTCCTGAATATCTTTATAAGGTACCTGTGTAAAAAGATTTCTGAGTTCATCTGCCAGGTCCAGTGCCATAGCGATCTTTGTAAGTGATATCAGTGAAATCTGCCCGGAACTTTCAAACCTTTTGATTGATCCATAGCTTACTCCACTCATAACTGCCAGTTTCTCCTGTGAAACAGAACGACGTTTTCTGATATTCCGTACTCTCTGTGCAAGTTTCTGATCCAGTTCCTCTGCTGTCTCCCATATAAGCTGTTCCATATATCTCCCCCTTTATATCGTTACTAATATATTATCCAAAATCATAGAATTATATACTTTTTAGATAATATTTTATCTGTTTTTATTTTATCATTTACCATAAAAAAGCACAAGCCACATTTCTGTAACTCGCGCCTTTCTGCAACACTTTCAACACATATTTATCAAAATATCTGACATAATCTTTAAAAGACAGGATAAATATACTGTTCCTGCCGCATATGCCAGATTAAAAGAGCCAATGCCAAGTGCTGCCGTAGCTGCAAGTGCTGTTATAGTTAATAAACTTTTTTTCATAATAATGTCCTTTCTGCACAATTCTGATGTGTTCAAAAATTGCGAATCGTTTGCATTTATTAAAACAGCACACAGATATATGTATGTCAATATAATTTGCAAATTATTTGCATTTTATAGAAAGTACAATTGACTCAAATGTATCCGATGTGGTAAGGTTGTACATCTGGACTGCGATTTTATGGATGAATTAAAAGAGCATCTGTATCGGGACCATGGATTCCGTCTTCAGTGCAGTGGAGATATGCTTCATGGAATCTGTCAGGACTGTGAAAAAAAGAAAATCCGTAACTGTAAATTACGAATTTCTTTCGTTTTTTTCCGTCTTATTATGATGGATCTGCCAGATGATGCACCTGATCGATACAGGAACTGTAATAAGGCAGGCAATGGCTCCGGACAGCATAATTGCAATATCCTGAAAAAGGAACCTGGAATTCAGAATAATCTCCAGATTATATTGCTGGATCCGAACATAGGAAAATAATAAAATAGAGCCTCCGAAATAAGCAAAAAGCAGTGTATTTACCGTTGTACCGATAATTTCTTTTCCGACCTGATAGCCGGAAGAAATAAGCTCTTTTTCTGTCAGTTCCTTTTTATGCGTCCAAACTTCATATACAGAGGATGTTACAGACAAAGCAGTATCGATAACTGCTCCCAGAGTGCTGAAGGCGCACACAAAGACTGCTACATGAAGCATATTGATACTGATATCCGTATTGTAATAATACATAAAATCATCTTCCGAAATCTGCAGCTCATTTAATCCGTAACTTTCTGCTCTCCATGTGATAATGTAGATTGGAATGATCAGAAGCAGCATTACAAGCAATGTCGCCAGAAAAGCAGCCCGTGTCTTTGGATTATTTCCATTCTGATAAAACAGTGAATTATAACAAACAGCAGCTCCTGCCACTAATACCAGAAGAAGTGGCGGGAAACCGGCAGCCATCAGTATAATTGAAAAAAACAGAATGATGATGTTACCGGCAAGTGCCATGATCGAAACAGCACCGCGTTCTCCACCGATTATGATCATCAGAAAAAGCAACACCAATGCAAGAAAAATATTCATTTTTTGTCACTCCTTTTCAGTAATGGCAGCTTCATAATAACCGAGGCAATCAGAACAGATACCGGTATTGCCAGTACTATCCCTATGCTTTCTATTAAAAATCGACAAATGTCATATGGAATGTGATATCTCACGATCGTTATAAAGCTTACATCATTGTTCATCTTTAGTATAAACATGGGAATCATACCGCTTGCCAGAACAAACAGCAGCACATTTATCATTGTTCCCATAATATCATATCCTATTTCACGGCCGGAATGTATCAGCCTTTTCAGAGAAACTGATGGATTTTTCCGCACGATTTCTCCTACTGCTGCGCTGATCGTCACCGTCACATCCATAATTGCACCAAGACCTGTCAGCATAATATCTGCCCAGAATATATCCGCAGAATTGCCTGTACTTCCAAGGTATTCCAAATTGGAATAATCCAGATCTCCGTACATATAAATAGAAAATTCAAACAATGCCATGATCAGAAACAGAACACACAGTGTTGAAAGAACTGAAGAAAATGTTTTTCTGTGAATTCCATTTAAACAGATCAATGTCGTCAGTGAAAAAAGAACTGCGATGACATTACAGATATTTAAAATATTTTTCCCCTCTGTAAAAGCCTGAAATCCATACGCAAATATGGCTGTATTCAGTATCAGTGATACGATCGTGTAAAATCCCTGCTTTCCTGTAATGCAGATCAGAAGAAAAAATAATCCTCCTGCCAGTAAGGCCAGATATCCATCCCTTTTTACAGAACGTATCGTTTTTCCGGGGCTTTCCTTTGAACCGCTTAAAAGAACGGTGTCGCCTTTATGATATTTCTTAGTCTGAATCTGAGAAGATGTATATTCATTAGAGACCGTTATTTTTTCCCCTTTATGCGAACCATTTAATATCCGTGCCGTAATATTTTGAGTATAGTAATATTCTTTTGAGCCTCTGGTTCCTTCTCTGCTCAGAGTCTGTTTTTCTGTTACAGAACATATTTTTGCCAGCGGTGTATGATAAAATCGGGAATTACAGCAGGTAAACAGAACAAAAATAATATATATGCCGGCTAAAAGATATTTTTTGTAAAATACGCAGGATTTCATTAACTTCATTCCCCCTGTAGAAATATTGCAATCGTAAATGCACTGACCGGTTGCTTTTTATCGAAGTAACATTGTACGCTTTTTGAAAGTATCGGTCAATATAAGGTATACAAAAAACAGCAGCAGAACCGTTTTCACAGTTCTGCTGCTGCCCCCATAATTATTTTAACAAATACCTGACTCCAAAAAAGCCATTATTTACAAAGCTCAGAAAATGCATCCGCAACAAACTGAACCTTGGTTCCGATGATAACCTGTACAGAGGTTTTGCCTGGTTTGATAACACCGGCAACACCGGCAGATTTGATCACCTTATCATTTACAGCAGTAATATCCTTAACCTCAAGTCTCAGTCTTGTGATGCAGTTATCAATGCTTGTGATGTTCCCTTTTCCGCCACAGCCTTCCAGGATCTTTGCGGCAATAGCAGTATAATCATCATTTGCAAGCTCGATCTTCTTCTCTGCCTCAAGATCGTCATCATCTTCTCTTCCCGGAGTCTTCAGATCAAATTTCTTGATGGCAAAAAGGAATACAACATAGAATACGATGAATGCTGCAATTCCAAGAGGAATGATGAGCCATGTCTTCTGTGCTGCCGGAAGTGAGGATGAGAAAAGTAAATCCATCGCACCGGCGGAGAAGCTGAAGCCTGCACGGAAGCCAAGAGCAACTGTGATCATGGTAAAGATACCGTAAAGTAATGCATAGATCACATAAAGGCCAGGAGCAAGGAACATAAATCCAAACTCGAACGGCTCAGTTACACCACAGATAAATGCACAGATCGCTGCGGAAGCAACAAGACCGATGGCAACTTTTTTCTTTGCAGGTTTCGCACATTTAACCATTGCAAGTGCTGCACCAGGAATACCAAACATCATACATGGGAAGAATCCGGACATGTACATTCCAAGGCTCCAGGATACATCTGCAGAGGTTTCACCTGCCCAGAAGTGCTGAAGATCACCAAGTCCGATGGTGTCAAACCAGAATACATTGTTCAGTGCGTGATGTAATCCGGTAGGGATCAGCAGACGGTTCAGGAATGCATAGATACCTGCACCAACAATATCCATACCTGCGACTGCTTTTCCTAATGCTACAAGTGCACCGAAAAGTAATGGCCATACAAACAGTAATACAGCAGATACGATAATGGAAACCACTCCTGCGATGATCGCTACGCAGCGCTTGCCGCTGAAGAATGACAGCCAGTCAGGAAGCTTGGTGCCCTTGAATTTGTTATAGCATGTAGATCCGATGATACCGGCAAGGATTCCGATAAAAGGATTTACAATTTTATCAAATGCAAGAGTTTTCGTTGCACTGTCAGCGATTGATGGCATGATGGTTGTGACAAATCCTGTAGAAAGAAGTGTTGTGAGCATCAGCCAGGATGCAAGTGCAGCGATTCCACCGGTTCCGTCATTCTTTTCTGACATACCGACACCAACACCGATAGCAAAAAGGATTGCCATGTTGTCGATCAGAGCTCCGCCTGCCTTAACCAGAAACAGACCGATCAGATTGGCTGCGCCGTGAATGTCTCCACCCTGCATGGTTGCCGGACACAACCAGTATCCGATACCCATGAGGATACCACAGATCGGCAGTACTGCCACCGGAAGCATTAACGCTTTTCCCAGTTTTTGAAGAAATTTCATATATTTCCCCTCCCTTAAAATAAATATATTTGACCGGATCACTCCGGTTATAACACCCCGAAAACTGCTACTATCTCCGAGCTGTTATGAGCCTGTAAGCTGCATGCAAATGATCATGAAAGCCTGAGGACTGCTTCATCTGTCGAAACATCCCCCTCCTTCTGGAGGCTTATCTTTCCGTAATCATCTGTGTTGCAGATCAGAACCGGGATAATTGTGTTTAAACCGGCTTTTTCAATTTTATCCAGGTCAGCTTCTATCAGAAGATCTCCCTTTTTAACCTTGTCACCTGCTGCAACATGCGCTTTAAAGGGTTCGCCCTTAAGTGTGACTGTATCCAGTCCGATATGTATCAGTATTTCTGCTCCCTGAGTACTTGTCAGCGTAACAGCATGAAGAGTATCAAATACCATTGCCACCTCACCGTCTGCCGGAGCACATATCCTGCCGTCTGCCGGGATCACGGCAAAACCGTCACCCAGTACCTTATCCGCAAAGACCGGGTCCGGAACCTCCGCAAGAGGAACCACTCTTCCTTTACAGGGTGCATAAATTACATTTCCTTTATCTTTTCCTTTGAAGAATTTCAACATAATATCTCTCTCCCGTCATTTCCCCGCTGCTCCCTGTATTGATATCCCTGATGTCCATTTGTAAATATGTCTATATATTTTTTATCAGCAGCAGATTTATATTATAAATTTCGCACAATTTTTTTCATTTGCTTTTTTAGCATGTGTATATATTAACCATTATTTTTGGTTTTGTCTACATTTTTATTGTTATTTTTCAAAAAATTTAGCTTTCACGCATTAATGTGGCATCTCGTTCAAGAATATTCTGTCTATTTAAGCCGTTTTTCAAGCCTCTTATTGGTAATATTATTATAATATCTGGTAATAATCTGATAATTATCAAAGCAAACATGTGATATAATAGAATACAACAGACACTGCTGTCACCGCTGTTTTTTCCAGTCAGGAGCAGACATAAAGATTTTTTACAGACGAATACAGGAGGAAAATCAAAATAACCAAACTATGATATATACATGTACATATTTATCACCGCTGGGAAATATTTTGCTTGCTGCTGATGAAACCGGCCTTACCGGTCTGTGGTTTGAAAATCAGAAATATTTTGCCCGTACACTTCCGGATGTGAGGATTTCAAAGGAAACGGAAATTCTTACAGAGACAAAAAAATGGCTGGATATATATTTCTCCGGCCAGGAACCCACATTTACACCGCCGCTTCATCCAGTGGGTTCAACATTCAGACAGGAGGTGTGGCAGATTTTATTACAGATTCCCTATGGTCAGACAATCACATATGGAGAAATTGCCGGCAGGATAGCCGAAGCGAGAAATGTATCTCACATGTCTGCCCAGGCAGTTGGCGGTGCAGTTGGACATAATGAAATTTCTATTATTATTCCATGTCACCGCGTAGTGGGCACAAATGGAAGCCTGACCGGATATGCCGGAGGAATTGATAAAAAGATTTCACTGCTTGAACTGGAACATGCGGATATGAGCCGCTTATTTCCGGTTTATGATCCAGAACCGGAAAAGCTCTCTACTATATAATCTTAATCTGGCACATTTCCATAGCTTTTAACGCATTCTCGTGGCTTTCCGGTGTTACACCTGCACAGCATGAAGCATCTACGTAAATCGGAACTTCCGGAAGTGAGGCCTTGATCAGAAGTGCATTGGAGATCACACAGATATCTGTACAAAGCCCCACCAGGGTAATACTTTCAATCTCTTCATCTTCGTTGATCGCAACCAGCTCTCCAGCCAGCTCCGTGGAACCGAATGTATCTTTGTCAACAGGCTCTGTCTTTCTGAGAGCATCCAGTTCCTTACGGATCTGCCAGCCTTCTGTATCGCGGATGCAATGCACAACAGGAAGATTCTTTCCCTCCTGTGTTTCCAGATACCAGTTCTCATGGGTATCCCTTGTAAAAAATACCTCTCCATCAAAATTTCTGATCTTCTCTTCCACCTTCGGAACAATGGCAACAGCTTCTTTTGTGCCCAATGCACCATCAATAAAATCATTCTGCATATCTACTACAATAAGGATATTTTTCATTTTTGATCACCATCTTTCATAATCCTGGTTTATAAGTTTCGTTCCTCAGCCTTAATAATAACACATCCCACTGCACCCAGCCGGGAAAATTGCGTGTTTCATTTTTTTCTGAAACTCTTTTTCTGAATGGGAAGATTCCAGTATTGTAAGTGCCTGCCGGAGGTTGCGGATGTCTTTTTCCATATAATCTGCGTAGTTGCCACGGCCAACAAGCTTCAGGTGCGTGATCCCGGCAGACTGAAGCTGATAAAGAGCACATAACCCACAGCCGCTGGCACCGCAGAGATACCCGTCCTCGTCACAGGGAACTTCTGTATCATCAGAAATTTCTCTTTCATGTGGAACTCCCAAGCTCTCTCCGGTCAATCCATCATCTTTCTCAGCCCTCTCCGGCAGTTTTTCTCCGGTCATTTCAGCGTATCCGCTTTTCCCTCCGCATCTCTCGGCTTTCTCCCTGTCTTTCACAGCTCCCGGCCAGTACGGCACCCGGCACAGATACCCCATCTCATCACAGTGAAGTGAATTACAGAAAGCCCCGGTAAACTGACACATTTCATTGAGGATAAAGGCTTCAAACTCCGTCCTGTCCCGCCCTGCCAGCTTTTCCCCGGTGATCACAGCTCTCATATCTTCAAAAGTATTTTTCCTGTGAAAAATGATCCTCTTCAGATCAAACCTCTGAAACAGTTCCACCATCCCACAGTTCACCTCTCCGGTCTCCCCACTTAAATGGATCTCACAGTTTATCCCTTTCTGCCGCAGATACAGGATCAGCGCCGGATCTGCAATAATATAACTCTCAAATCCAAGAGCCATACATTCCCGGACGATTTTCCCGATCTCCGGATACTGCTCCGGAATATAATAAAGAGAATTAAAGGTAAGATGCACAGGCTTCTTATACTTTTTTACCATGGCAGCAAGCATCTCCAGTTCACTGAAAGCTCCAAGCTGGACATTATAACACACCACCTCACGTCTGTTCAGCGGCATCACTGTACCATACTTTTTTGTCCAGGAATACGGAACATATCCGCAGAAAAATTCATCTGCCCCGGCTCTGACAAAACGCACATATTCATCTATGGAACCAAGACCGGCTGTTATTTTCATCCTCTTTTTCCTCTCAAAGCATATTTACCACGATTCTGTCAACATCCTCACTGATACGTGTTTCCGGATTTTTCAGGATTGTTTCATCCAGGGCAAACAGAGAATTATATCTTCCCACCATGTTCAGATGTCCCGGATAGAGCAAAGCTTTATCTGTACAATAGCCGGGACACTCCTTAATATACCCCTGTTTTCCCCGTTGCCCGTTAACCAGCACAGCATAAAGCGGACAGTACTGGGAAGTATTTGTCTGATAAAAAGGAATATGCAGGCTGTTTTTTCCCGGTGGAAATTTCAGTACACAGCCACAAGACTCCCACTCATAGCGGCTGATCCCCAGCTCCTGTTCCAGAAACTCCCTGTAAAAATCACTATTCAGGTTATTTTCCTGAAAAAATACACTGTCCCCTATTTTCCACTTCATTCTTGGATCCTTTTTGCGCTTGTTAAGAAGGATTCCCAGATCCGAAATAAGCCTGGGGCATTTCTCTTTTATTATTGATGCCACGGCCCAGTCGTTGACTGTGATTTCCACACCGGCACTGTGATCCCGGCACCACTTATCCACTTTTCCCAGCAGTTTTTCTACATTTGCAAGGAGATCCTGACGCACATATGAAAAAGCCAGCGTGATTTCCACATGTTCCTCCCATGCCTTTTCCATCAGGGAAAATAGCTGTTCCTCTTCCGGAAAAAGCAGGTGACAGAACTGATTTCCGATATAGAGCCTGTCCGGAACCTTTCCCTTAAGCTCCGGAAAAGGCAGACCGTTTTTCTGTTCATATAACCTGACAAAATCCTGAATCGGGTTTGCCAGATACACCCTGTACAGCTCCTGCCGGTCCAATGTAAGCGCATACTCCGGATTTATGTCCTTAAAAATATTGCCACAATCTCTTCCGGATTTTTTCATGGCAGGAGCTTTGCCTGTCTGTCCAGTCCCAAACCAGCTTCTTTTCTGCGCCTCCAGACTAGAAAAATGTTCCTCATCCTTTTCAGCCGGATAACCGGTCAGTGTCTCTGCCAGCTTTCCGTCATCCTCTTCCAGCTTCAGTCGGATATACCTGCTGTACTCCCCTATCAGCCGCTGCAGGGCTTCTCCATAGTCTTTCTGGGAAGTGCTGATCTCATATTCTGTAAAAAACTCATCCGGCAGAGAACCTTCATCCTCTCTGCCGGAAGTTATCTCTGCTTCAAAGTCCCGAAGCTCTATTTCCCTGTAGCCTGCCTTTTCCATATGGTAGAAACACACTTTCACGGAATTTATCTCCGGTATTTCCCTGTGCATCCGCACAAGAAAACCAGCTTCCGTAAACTCTGTGATCCTGGTTTCCTTACCGTTGACAAAACACGCCACAAGTCCAAAAGGAAACATCATCATTGATTTTTCAGAAATTCTGCAACTGCATCAAGCACCATATCCAGATGTCTGTCATAAACATGATCATCATCCGGGATCGTCACCAGCCTTGCATTTTCATAATCCTTCTGAAGCTTCACCGCGCAGTCATAGGGAACCAGCTCATCAGTATCTGCATGAACGATAAGTACCGGCTTATGAAAATTTCGTACCGCGTCTTCAAAAGGCAGGATTCCGGCAACTTTCATATAGTTTGTGGAAAGAGGAAACTCATCAAAGAGAAGGAACTCATCTCCCGGATTTTGCGGATCATAGGTTGTGGACGGAAATTTTCCGGTAGCTGCTACTTCCTTCAGCATCATAGCCGGTGACAATGGCATGATCGCTTTGAGGCAGTCCTCCTTCAGGGCTGCTGCAAGGACTGTAGATGCACCGCCCTGTGAATGTCCTGTGAGATAAATATCTGACACAAAATCCAGCCCTTTCACATAATCGATCACACGCATGATCTCCAGTATCCAGTGCATTACTGTGTGATCCCTGAATTTTCCCTCACTTTTTCCATGGCCGTACATATCCATACGGAGAGTTGCAAATCCAATATCATTACAGGTTTTTGCCAGAGCACGGATATGGCGTTCTTCCATGTGTCCGGTAAGTCCGTGAATGATGATCACCATTGGATATTTTTCCTTTTCTTCCCCTGGAAAATCCATTTTGGCATGCAGATTGATTCCGTCACAGTTTATGTAAAATTCTTTATTCTCCATATAAAAACCTCCCTTTTTCTCAGCGGATAAACCTTCTGAAAAACTCACACTCCTGGTCATTACACTGTTTCGCAGCTTCTGATCTCATATCCAGATGAAAAACATGCATCAGTTCTTCATCCGCACTGCTGTATTCATGCAGTTCGCACACTACATTTCTTTCCCGAAGCTTTCTGTACATTTCCGGAGCCTGTGTGCGGAGAAAATCGCCTTCTGCTGTCATCACATAGGCTGATGGAAATTTTTCTGTTATGTACAAATCAGAAGATAACAGTCGGAGCTCTTCTTCCGTGCCTTTTTCAGGAAGGTATTCTTCCATCAACTGTCTTGTCATATCCTCCGTTTTTTCCAGATTGTACTGGCCACAGTTTAATGCCACTGCACTGATATGAAGTCCTTCCGGTACTTTAAATGTGTAGTTCTTCGCATACTCCTCATTTGTGCAGATATCTGCATACAGGGAAAGTATCTGTCCACCCGCGGAATCTCCCACTGCAAAAAGATTCTCTGTATCCAGGCCGTATTTTTCCCTGTTATCCAGGATCCATCCAAAAACACTGTTGATATCTTCCATTGGTGCCGGAAACTGATGCTCCGGAGCCAGACGGTAAGAATAATTCACCACTGCAAAACCTCTCCGGGCAAGACTCATGCAGTAATACTGATAACGTTCTTTGTCTCCATACACCCATCCACCGCCATGGACGCTGACGATCACCGGAAGCAGGTCTTCTTTGTCTTTTGGACGGTACACATCCAGAACCTGCATTTCAGATTCACTGCCGTAACTGATATCATCATAACGCACAACATCCTCCGGAGTTGTAAGGCCTGCATCGCGGACGTCATCTCCTTTTTTGAATTCTCTTCTTATTATACTGCTCATTTTTTCCATGACATCACCTCTCGTACATGTTGATGGTATCAGTATAACATACGCACTGTCCAAATGTACAAAAAAAGGGAGCTTCACGCCTTTTTAGTCTTCTGCAATCCGTACATCCCACGCGGGAATTGTCAGTTCCATTCCTGCCCTGACTTCTTCGCCGGTAAGCACATCCTGCGCATCGCCATACTGATAGTCAATTTTCTGCTCCTTCGCAGAATAATTCAGGAAATACCGCACAGTTTTTCCAAAGTCATTCTTACCTTCCCGTACGATCACAGGGTAGCTGTATGGAGAAAGCCCGACTCCCCCACTTCCAAGAACTTCTTTTATAATGTTCTCAAGTGTACTGTCATCTGTCATGCAGCCCAGATAGTATGCAGTTCCTTCGCCATATTTATTTCTGGTTATTGCAGCGTAATCTTTCCAGTTGTAATGAGCATATCCGGCAAGAACTTCTGCGCCTTCCGGTTTGAGAAGTTCCATAAATACCTTTGCTTCTCCACCGGCTGCCAGCTTCACATTATCAGGATTTGCGGCTGTATCTGCTGTCCTTGCAGAATCTGCAGAGCTTTCCGCACCATACAGCATTCCTGCCAGCTTCACATCCCGCGGGAATGTAAACTGATCATAGCTGATCCCCAGCGCACTTTTAAGAATATGTGGCTGTGCATCTGCATAAACCTTCACATTTTCGTTGGCAAAGCCACTCTTAAATGTTACAGCCAGAGTGCCGCCGGCTTCCACATATCTGTTCAGGCGCTGAAGCGTACTCTCAGGCGCAGCATAAAGCGCCGGTACAAAAACCACCTTATACTGTGAAAGATTTTCAGATTCCGGCCATACAAAATCGCACTCCACATTCATTCGATACAGCGCATCATAAACCCAGCGCACCACATCATTGTAGCGGATCTCACCATTATCCCCGGAAGTTGCCTGGATGCCAAACCAGTTCAGTGCAGTCAGAGCCTCATTGCTCACCATCAAAGCCACGTGGTTTTTCTTCTTAAGATTTACCAGATGGCTCCCTTTTTCCCGGAATTCTTTTCCGATGATACATGCCTCACGGTAAGTATCATTCTCCGCAAAATCATGACTGAGAAGTCCCTTCCAGTAAGTCTCAAAAGAATTATGGATGGAATGCCAGTGCCAGTACATCACACTGTTGGCTCCGGATGCCAGATGACTGTAGGCACAGAGACGAAGCTGTCCCTTATACGGCGTCCAGCATGGAAATCCCTGGGCCTCAGTCTCCAGCACCAGATAATTATCCTGCTTCAGACTGCGGATCAGATCTCCTCCAAAGGCAATCTCCGCACCTGTCAGATCATCCTGGGAAGGATGATAAATATCCGTCCCTGCAATAGTCAGCGCCTTAGAAACATGAAGATGGTTCACATCCGGCTGCACTCCATAAGAATAACCTCTCCACTCAAAATCCAGGTTATGGGTAATAAACTGGTCTTCTCTCTTATACTCGCTGACGATTCCGGCCTGCCAGCTTAAGAATTTATCCACCAGAGTCCGCTGGAACTTCTCAAACTCTGCTCCCAGACTTCCGTTGATGGTTCCTCTCACATCCGGAAAATCCTCCCAGGCATCGATCCGGTTGCTCCAGTAATCCAGCCCGAATTCATGGTTCATGGCATCCAGATCATCGTGGAATTTTTCCTTTAAATATTTTATAAAAGCAAGCTGCACATTTTTCCCCGCTGTGCCGTAATATTTCGTCTCATTATCCACCTGGAAACCAATGACACATTTCCTGTGGGCACTGATCTCCATCAGCTTACGGATCACTCTCTCCGCATAAAAAAGATACACCGGATTGGTAATATCCATGATCTGTCTGGCGCCGTAGATCCCTGCGCCTTTTTTTGTTGTGGCGATCACATCCGGGTGAGCCTTCACCATCCAGGCTGGAACCGCATATGTAGGTGTTCCGATGATCACATTGATCCCGGCTTCCTCCATGGCATCCATCACACGCTCCACATGAGAAAAATCAAACACCCCATCCTGCGGCTCGCAGGTGCTCCATGTGGACTCCGCAATGCGCACCGTATTGATCCCCGCTTTTTTCATCATTTCTATGTCTTTGTCAAGTCTGTCATACGGCATATATTCGTCATAATAAGCCGCTCCAAAAAGAAGTTCCTTCATCGATCATCTGCCTCCCACAGTATATTTTCTGATGCTTCTATATTAACAGAAGTCACCTGCGCAGGGTATCATTTTTTCAATATACTTATCAGTTATTTGAAGGATCAAAAAACCGCCCTTTTCTTCAACATGTCAAAACATGAGAAAAGGGCGGTTCCTGTTTCATTTTTTACAGAAAGCTTATTCTGTTTTATTTACCTTCAGCAATATCCTTTGTGATCTTCAGGAATTTATCAATATCATCAGTTCCATGACAGTGGAGCGGTGAAACACGAAGTGCACCTTCAAGACCAAGAGTCTCCACGATACGTTTGGAATATGGGCTGCTCTTTACACGCTCGAACAGAGTAACGCCATGCTCCAGATATCTTCTTGCACATTCTGCAAACTCAATGCCCTCGATACCCATGGCAACAATAAGATCTTTATATGTAAGGTCTTCCATGTCAACATAAACCTGTACCCCCGGAATATGACGAAGTCCGGGAACTTTATCGGTACCTTCCAGCATACGGTAGAGAAGTGCTCTCTCCTGAAGATGAATGTGGTTCATACCTTCCACAAACAGCTCACGCTTGTTAAATTTCTGTGCAGAATCACCCAGGAAATGCTTACCGATACTGCAAACATAATCGATAACTGCCATCATAGCTGCAAAATTGGCAGGAGCCGGTGTTCCAAGTGCCCATACATTATCATCTTTGCAGGTCAGTTTGATATGCGGCATTACAGCAACACGGTCAGAAACATAAGCATAACCGCAGCCACGAACACCAAAGAATTTGTACGGAGCAAAGTTGCACACATCAACACCCCAGTCCTCAACATCGATCACTGCGTGAGGTGCATGCTGAACTGCATCACTTACAATGTAGATATCCGGATTGATCTCTTTCGCACGGCGTGCGATCTCCTTGATATCCATGATATTACCGGAAATATTGGAAGCAGCCATGATGCTGAGAAGTACAGTATCCTTATCAACATATTTCATGATCTCATCCGGATCAAGGCCTCCGGTTACTTTGTTGGCCGGAACCTCACGGAACTCCCTGCCTGTCTTTTTACAGTAATATTCAACTGCATCATGGGCAGACGGATGCTCAAGTGCTGAAGTAACTGCGTTCTTTCCCCAGTCAACACCCTCCATGATAGTGCCTACTGCGTGGAACATAGTCTGTGAAGCAGTCAGCTCGGTAATAAGCGCACCACTCTTCGCACCAAAGATAACCTCAAGAATCTCCCTGGTTCCATTCTTAACATAATCTGCAAGGTCAAATCCTCTGCCTCGTGCACGCTCCGGGCAGTCCGGAAACTCCTCGATAGCAGCCTTGGCCTCAACAGCTTTCTTTAATCTCAGGGAACCGCCTGAGTTCTCAAAGAAAAGTCTGGCTCCATACTGTGGATCCTTGTCTGCATAATAGAACTGAGATTTCAGCTTCTTCTGATATGTATCTGAAAATAAAACTCCGTGGTTAAATTCCATAATAAATCCTCTCCTTCATCCACAAACCCCCGGATCACTCCGGCTGGCTAACTAATTATATCTCTTTCATCAGAAGATAGCATAACACATTTCTGAATAGTTATAAAATGAATAATGTGAGTGTATTATATTAATATTGTTTATATTTTAACACAGTGAAACAGTTATGTAATAGTACAAAAAACTGCTGTATATCAGATCCTCAGTCTGTATACAGCAGTTTCTCTATTCTGATCTTACCCGCATCAGCCCTTATATTCAGTTCCGTCAACTTTCGCCAGAAGCTTACCTGTAAAATGTCTGTTAAAGAAATGGATCACAGGGCCAAGTCCAAAGGCTGTTACCAGTGTTCCGATCCCCACAACACCGCCTGTAAAATAACAGATCAGCGCACACAGCACATCATTGGACATCCTGTGCCAGAAATACGGGATCTTCGGCCATCTCTCTGTCATGATCAGGGAAAGGCTGTCATAAGGTGCAACTCCCTCATCCGGCATCTGATACATGGATAAGCCCAGACAACAGATCACAACACCAACGCACAGTGCCACCAAGCGAATCGGCAAAGCTGTAAGCTCCAACCCAAACACACCAGTATAAATATTATAAAAGAACGTAGTAATATACGCCAGGCACACCGCATTCACAACAGTTCCAATTCCCAGGAACCTCCTGCCAAAAGCAATTTCAATGATCAGCAACACGATATTTACTATTAACTGAAAGTTACCATAAGCCATACCAAGCGTATCTGCAACTGCCATATTCATTCCACTGAACGGATCTGTTCCCAGCCCTGCCAGCTTAAAAATCCCAATCCCCATACCTGCAAAAACATTTCCGATACACATGATCAGAACATGCTTCCAGTTGATGTTCTTAAAATACTCCCCCATAAACCCTATACCTCATTCTCTCTGAAAAAATTTGTCAGGCAGATATCCACGATCCACCTTCACTACGCAGAATCCATACCAGATAATACCTTAATACCCGACCTGCAACAACGTTTATATTCTATCACACCCCAACACCCCTGTAAAACACAAAAAACCCAAAAACCAACAAAAAAAGATATCCGGCAGACCACATCGATCCACCGGACATCCCTCTCTTTCATGACACGCCATTATTTCCATTTCACGATCACCATTCAATCCCGACCCCCTCATGGCAGAGCCCCGGCACCTCAGATATCACGAAAACTTTTTTCAATATTATCCAGATATTATTTAATGAACTTAACCTCAGGATAAATTGCCTGCTTGGCAGCCTCTTTACGCTCGTTAAATACAACCTTGTTCTCCTCAAACAGGTTGCGGCCCTGAGCATCGATAGATACGATCAGCGGACCAAACTCTTTAACCTTATTGCACCATAAAGTCTCAGGCATTCCAAGCTCATCCCAGTGATGCTCAGCAATCTTCTCAACCTCTGTAGCAGCCACAACTGCACAGCCTGCCGGGAAAACACAGTGGATCGCACCGAACTCTTTGCAGGCACGCTCAGTGTTCGGACCCATACCACCCTTACCAACGATCACTCTGACGCCGGTAAGCTTGGTAAACTCATACTCGAATTTCTCCATACGCATAGAGGTTGTCGGTCCTACAGAAACCATTTCATAATCATCCTCTGTTCCCTCGATCTTGCGAACGATCGGACCGGCATGGAAAATTGCTTTGTTGCGGATATCATACGGAAGCTCTCTTCCATACTCAACCAGACGACGGTGCGCAACATCACGGCAGGTCATCAGATCTCCGTCCAGCCATACAATATCGCCGATTTTGATATCAGCCAGGTCTTCTGCGCTTACAGGTGTAATAAGAACTTTTTTATCTCCTCTGATTTCGATCATGATTTTTCCCTCCGTTTATATTATGCATTAAATTTCCATGTGGAATGAGTATCACAGGTTACTGTAAGATCCGGATTTACAACCAGATGTCCACGACGGTGGGACCAGCATCCAACATTTACTGCAACACCGATGGTAGATGGATGTCGTGCAGTATTCTCAATGTTAACACCCATTACAGAATACTTTCCACCCATACCCTGCGGTCCAAGGCCGATAGCATTGATACCGTCCTCGAGAAGCTTCTCCATTTTTGCTGCGTTTGCGTTATCGTTGTGAGAACCGATCGGACGCATCAGCGCTTTCTTGGAGTTCAGAGCAGCTGTCTCCACAGATGTTCCTACACCAACACCAACAAGAAGTGGAGGACACGCATTCAGTCCGTAGGTTGTCATCTGATCAAGAACGAAATCTGTAATACCCTCATATCCTGCACCTGGCATCAGAACCATTGCTTTTCCGGGAAGGGTACATCCGCCGCCTGCCATGTATGCATAAATCTCACATTTATCGCTGTTGGGAACAATATCCCACCATACAGTCGGAGTTCCTTTACCAACGTTTTTCTTTGTATTGTACTCATCAAAAGTCTGAACTGAGTTATGTCTTAACGGTGCTGCAAAAGTAGCCTGAACAACAGCCTCCTTCAGAAGTGCTTCCAGCTCATTGATATATGGGAAATTTGTTCCGCATTTCAGCCAGAACTGAAGAACTCCTGTATCCTGGCAGCTTGGGCGGTTCAGCTCTACAGCAAGTCCCTGGTTCTTTGTCATTGTCTCATAAAGAACCTTTGGAAGTGCGGCTGTTTCCTGTGAACCAAGCTCTTCAAGTTTATTAACTACGTCATCCGGTAATTTTTTTCCAATATGGGCAACAAAATCTGCTACCATGTCTGTTAATACTTTAACTCCATTTTCCTTAGTCATGATTTACCTCCTGATATGGTTCGATGGTTTAATGTCTTTAGTTACATAGGTTTTTGTTGGTTGCTTCATCATTAATTTTGGCTGATTAATGGTTAAAATTAAAATAACTTTTTTGCTTATTTATCATTTCTCCTTCACTGTATGGTCAGTGCAGGAGGGAATGAACTTAATTGATCAGAAGTGTTGCTGTCACAAAGTGCACAGTAACTCAAAAGTTTCTCTCCTTACGAATAGAACGGAAACAGGATCGGTAACAGGATCATACAGATCACAAAGGATACCAGGATCAGCGGCAGACCGGATTTCACATAGTCCTTGAATTTGTATCCGCCAAGACCAACTACCATGGTGTTTGCCGGCATACCGATCGGTGTTGCATATGCGCAGGAGCCTGCAATAACAGTTGCGATAACAACGGCTCTCGGATCTGCTCCAAGGTTGTTTGCAAGAGATACCGCAATCGGAATCATCAGTGCTGTGGTTGCTGTATTTGACATAAAGTTTGTCAGTACACAGGTTACAATAAAGATCACCAGAAGAAGAAGGATCGGACTTGGGTCTGCACCAAGAAGTCCTACGATCTTATCTGCGATCAATTCTCCGGCTCCGGTTGTATCCAATGCTTTTGCAAGTGTCAGAGAACCGCCGAAAAGAAATACAACCTTCAGGTCAATAGACTTCAGTGCGTCTTTCTCAGAAATAACTCCTGTCAGAACCAGAATAATCGCTCCGATACATGCGGAAACCTCAATATTGATGCCGATCTCTTTCTCAAAGATCATTGCAAGGATCACAAGGATCAGCACTATCAGGGAAACGGTCTGTTTCCACTTTGGTACATGGCTGAAATCCTGTTGATCTTCAAGAGCTGCACCGGATGCATTCTTTCCATCCGGAAGGAATTTATATCCGATAAGGACAAAGTAGATGATTCCGAACAGAAGCATCGGGACTCCAACCGGTGCATACATAAAGAAGCTTGTGGAAAGCCCCATCTCCTGAAGTGCATTCACACCCATCAGGTTTCCGGGCGCACCGATAATAGAAAGGTTTCCGCCAAGTGCTGCGGCAAATACCAGCGGCATCAGAAGACGGCTTCTGGAATAGCCGGACTCATCGGCGATTCCACAGACTACCGGGATCAGCACTGCTGCGGTACCTGTATTGGATAAGAATCCGGACATTACACCTACGATCACCATGATCGCAATGATCAGTGTTTTTTCTGTCCTGGCAAATTTCGTGACCAGTCCTCCGATCTTATTTGCCATTCCTGTTTCGAACAATGCCTGGCCTACTACAAACATGCCAACGCAAAGGATCACGTTACTGTTTACATACTGTGAAAATGTTGTTGTCGCATCCACAACTCCTGTAAGTGTCAGACCGATGGCACAGATTGAAGCCGTCAGTCCAAGAGGAATTTTTTCAAGGATGAAACTGATAATGGTGAACACAAGAAACAGCAATGTTATAGTTGTCTGAGACATTTCTGTACTCTCCTTCCATTTGGTTTTTTCCTGAAAAGTATAGGCCGTACACGTTTCTTTTGATGATCTTATTATAGCTTGTGTACATACAAAAAAACAAATTAATGAAACACATATCCCCATAAAATAATTTTATAGTATCAGTTTTTAATGATAATTTTTATGCATTACTAACATAAAATCAGCATATCAGCAAATGAATCTGGCAAAAATTATATTTCTATGCTATTTTTATGTAGACAACAAAATGCAGGAAAAATACTCTGTCACATATTTTCCAGACAAAATTTCAAAAACTTTACTAAAAAATTTAATCTGACAACACATCGAGAGAGGTTTTATCATGACACTGAATCAACTACGCTATTTCTGTACAGCCAGCCGCTGCCACAGCATCACAAAGGCAGCCGAAGAATTATATGTGACCCAGCCCACCATTTCCATGGCTATCCGCGATCTGGAGATTGAATTCGGGATCAGCCTTTTTTCCAGAAAAGGAAATCAGCTGAGTCTGACCCAGGAGGGCGAATCCTTCTACAAAAAAGCTACCTATATCCTTCAATATTGTAATGAACTTCAGGCCGATTATTCCAGCATGTCCAGGATAAAGCCCCCTCTTCGCATCGGGATCCCTCCCATGCTCAGTACCGTATTTTTTCCGGAGCTGCTTATGGCGTTTCACGAGAAGTATCCGGAAATTGCCGTAGTACTGGAAGAATACGGATCTGTCCGTGCCTGCAATCTGGTACAGGATGACACCCTGGATGTAGCTCTGGTCAATATGGAACAGTATAATATTGATAAATTCCACAACGCCGTCCTGGCCAACGACCAGGTGGTTTTCTGTGTGAGCAACGACCACAGGCTGGCAGAAAAAAAATCCGTCACACCAAAAGATATGGCGAAAGAACAGCTGGTCTTTTTCAATGCTGACTCCGTGCAGAATCAGATCCTGAAAATGCGTTTTGAGATGGATGGCCACAAGCCCAATATCGTTATGCAGAGCAGCCAGATCTACACCACCTTACAATTTGTAAAAACCGGAAAATATGGCTGCTTTCTCTACTCCAGCATGATCGATAAATTTTCCGATTTCAATATTACCGGTATCCCGCTCAATCCACCTGTCCGCATAAAAATCGGCATGGTATGGAAAAAAAGCAAATATATCAGCGGCGATATGCTGACATTTCTGCATTTCACACGCATGTATTACAAAGAACATCCGCTGATAGAAAAGTAAAAAAGCCCCAAAATCCCGATTATATGTCGATTAATTTTTCTAATAAATGGAATTTTTTTAATAAAACCCATTGAAATCCATCAGTTCATGTGATACCCTGTGTTACAGTGTATTTCTACACAGAACGAATGACCGCCATCACCGTACACAAAAAAAGGTCCTGGCATCATTCAAAAATAAAAAAACTCAGGAGAGTCTCTTCAGAAAAGAAGAGCGCCGAAGGTGTACGCAGCACACAAAATGCTGTAAATCTCTCAGGCAAAAGGATGGAGGAAAGAGTAATGTTTACACAAATCAACAACTTTATCACATGGTTTGACGGAGTCGTTTGGGGACTTCCGCTGATCATTCTGATCCTGTTCACAGGAATTCTGTTAACCGCTCGGTTAGGTCTTTTACAGGTAAGGCACCTGGGAAAGGCACTGAAATTCATGGTAAAAAATGAAGAAGGCGGCGATGGTGAGGTCACAAGCTTCGGAGCTCTGTGTACTGCACTTTCAGCAACCATCGGAACCGGAAATATCGTAGGTGTCGCAACTGCTATCGCAGCCGGCGGACCAGGAGCACTTTTCTGGATGATCGTAGCCGCATTCTTCGGAATGGCAACCAAATATGCTGAAGGACTTCTGGCGATCAAGTACCGTACCATTGACAAAGAGGGCCACGTTCTCGGCGGACCATTCTATTACATCGAAAACGGTATGGGAAAACAGTGGAGATGGCTTGCCAAGATCTTCGCATTTTTTGGAGCAGGTGTAGGGCTTTTCGGTATCGGAACCTTCACACAGGTAAACGGTATCGCATCTGCAGTTACCAATTTCTTTGACCCGGATAAAGCACATACAGTAGCACTTTTCGGAAATACATATTCCTGGGCAACTGTAGTCGCATGTCTGGTACTTACCGTATGTGTAGGACTTGTCGTTCTCGGCGGAATCCAGAGAATTGCAAAGGTGTCCCAGGTCGTTGTACCGTTTATGGCAGTTCTCTATGTTGCACTGGCACTGATCATCGTGATCACAAACATCACAGTAGTTCCTGCAGCGATCGTAACTATCGTAAAATCTGCCTTCACAGGAAGTGCACTTGCAGGTGGCGCAATGGGAACCATGATCGTAGCTATGCAGAAGGGTATCGCCCGCGGTATCTTCTCCAATGAGTCCGGTCTTGGTAGTGCCCCCATCGCAGCAGCCGCAGCTCAGACAAAGGAACCGGTACGTCAGGGTCTTGTATCCATGACAGGTACATTCATCGATACCATCGTGATCTGTACCATGACAGGTCTTTCCATCGTCATCACAGAGACATGGAACACAGGTCTTGAAGGTGTTGCCATCACAACAGCCGCTTTCCAGAAAGGTCTTCCTTTCCCGCCGGTTGTAGCATCCTTCTCACTGATGCTGTGCCTGGTATTCTTCGCATTCACAACAATCCTCGGATGGGATTACTACGGTGAAAGATGTCTGGAATACCTGTTCAACAGAAACAAAGCCGCAGTTACAACATACCGTTGGCTGTACATCATCTGCGTATTCATCGGACCATATATGACAGTTGCCGCTGTATGGAACATCGCAGATATCTTCAATGCATTGATGGCGTTCCCGAACCTGATCGCCCTTCTTGCCCTGAGCGGTGTGGTTGTAAAAGAAACCAAAGACTTCTTTAAGAGACATAAAAACTACGAATTCTAAGTATAACAAAAAGCCGCCCGGTGTATCGCGATTGGATACACCGGGCGGTTTTTAACGCTCAGAGGAGACAGGCAGATGTTTACAATCTGCTTTACTTCCTGCTTATTTTTTACCTTCTTCTTATTTATCTCAACCTTCAATAGCAATGTGTTTCTTCTCTTCTACTGCAGGTTTTGCTTCTTTTTTCGGAACTGTCAGGGTCAGAATACCATGTTTAAACTCACCCTTGATGTCATCCTGCTCAACATCCTCACCTACATAAAAGCTACGGCTGCAGGAACCTGCATAACGCTCCCTGCGGATGTAACGTCCATTCTTCTTATCCTTCTCGTCCTCATCAAGGCCTTTGGCAGCACTGATAGTCAGATATCCGTTCTCCAGAGAAGCCTGGATCTCATCTTTCTTAAATCCTGGCAGATCAACGATCAGCTCATATTTATCATCATGTTCCTTAATATCAGTCTTCATAACACGGCTGGCATTGTGTCCGTAAAGCTTCTTCTCAGTGTTCCTTGTGGCTCTATCATCATAATAAAATGGAAATTCATCAAAGAAATCATCAAATAATTTTTCTCCAAAAATACTAGGCATTAACATAAGTCATCTCTCCTTTTCATCATGTCATCTTAACCTTGTTTCTTTGGAACTTGGGTGGTAGAGGATTTAATTTTTATCCCCTTCCTTTGTTCTAGTTGTAATATAACACTTGTTATTAGCAATGTCAAGAGGTGAGTGCTAATTATTTTGTGAACTCTTTGTGAACGTTTGTGAAGTTTCCCGCAAAACCTTGATCAAGAGGTACAGCGATTTTTTTGTTTAGTAACTGTCAAAGACAGGATCTTAACACACTCTGTGAAATGAACAAAGTGCGTAAGTTTTGAAATTTGTTTTTCTTAACTTACACACTTTATTTTACACCCTCTTATTTTTAATGAATATCCACGCTGTTAACAATTCTAAAAATCTATTTTAATTACAACTTTTCCGCTCGCATGACTTGAAAGAAGATACTGTATTGCCTCTGTTGTTTCATTTACAGAATACACTCTATCTATATAGGTATGTAACCGTCCAGTTTCTGCAAGCTCCTTCGCATATTGCAGATAATCCTGCTGTTTTGTAAAAGCTCCCGCATAATATGTAAAATTATGTGACGTAAAAGATGCCACAAGAGCTTTCAGCGCCTGATTTACATCTCCGACACCAACAAAAATGCCTTTTTCTTTCATGATACTTTTATATTTTTTCATTGGATTGCAGCCGTTCACTCCAATGATCGCATCATATTTTATATCTGTCTTTGTAAAATCTTCTTTCTTATAATCAATAATTCTGTCACATCCTGCTGATTTTGCAAGTTCTATATTTCTTGTACTGCATACTCCTGTAACTTCAGCTCCGGCAATTTTCGCAAGCTGTACTGCGAATAGACCAACTCCACCGGACGCACCATATATCATCACTCTCTGACCATTCGTTATGTCCGCTTTCCTGACTGCTCCAAGTGCAGTATCAAAAGATATAGATACCGCAGCGGCTTCTTCAAAAGAAAAATTATCCGGTTTCAGGCACACTCTGTCTGCGTCCATAACTGCATATTCTGCAATTCCGCCAACAGGAGCTGTTCCAGCTGTCTTGCCGAACACAGCATCACCAGTTTTTACATGCGTCACATTTTTACCTGTTTTTGTAACAATACCTGCGATTTCCGCCCCTAATGGCTTTCCAATATATCCCATCATCTTATTTGTAATATAGGTGGATATGGGTATTTTCCCATTCTTTGTCTGAAAGCGCTGGTAATCGCCTATGTTCAATGCACATGCTTTTACTTCTACCAATACCTGGTCATCATCAGGAACTGACATTTCTGCAGACTGTTGTTTTATCACTTCAAGTCCACCTGTTTTTGTATAAATAACCGCTTTCATTTTCTTCTAATTCTCCATCTTTTCTTTTACGGTTGTTCCCATATAAACAAACTCATAGATCATATCACCACTACGCGTGATTACTTGTTCACCATCATGGAATTCCAGTGTACCTTTTGCAAAGTTTCTGGATGTAGAAGGATGAAGCCCTTTTAACTTTAACACTCCCTGCATGATCTTTGGAAGCTGTGCTGTAGGATCACGAGCCTCTAATTCATATGCCTGCTCAATCGTATACTTTGCAACTTTATTATCCTGTTTAAATATATACTCGATTTCTTTCGGATACATTTTTCCTGAAAGTTTTTCTTTATATTCCTGTATAAATTTGCATTTTGGAGTAGTCAGATCTTCCATAACCAGATTTCCGTCTTTATCTTCTAAGAACATCATAGGAAGTCTTTGGTATCCAAATTTCTTCTGTGTTCCAATGTCAAATACAAGGATTGCATAATCACCGAAATCCTGTCTGCCCCAGATCCAGTGATCCCAGGTAGCATTATGCTTCACATTTCCCCACTGATGGTCATGATATCCGGCACCTATCACCTGATGTTCCTCTCCATCATAATATAAAGTGCCTGTTACCGTTCCTCTTGGGACAGCACACAGCCATGTAAAATATCCATCATCTCCAAATGCAAATCCACCTGCTCCCGGTCTCCATGGCTTTGCTGTACTTTTAAGTATCAGGTCACAACCAACATCAGATGCTTCTCCCTGTCCGCCTGAGCCATCTGTACCATTTATACCGCCGGTTCTGCCTACATGGATATGATATGTTTTCAAATCTCCATCTAAGAAATGCGGCCCGAATTTCACATCACATCTGTCTTTCCCAAAATGAGTATCTGCCGCTGTCAGGATGACGTTATCCTTATATTCTTTTCCATCCGGAGAAGTAATTTTGATTACTACAGAAGGGATTGTACCTTCTTTGTCGATTGTTTTATTGTCCTTTGTATTAAAATGGATAACTGCCTTGGAGCCATCGTCCAGAATCATGTCAAAATACCACCATTCATATACACCGGCTCTGTCATCATCACGTTTTCCATCTTCCCAAACTTCAATGCAGCCTTTCTTTGTTCCCATTTTCTCATAATCTGCATCTGTATCCATAAGTCTCACATTTATATTTGCCATACTGATTGCTCCTTTCTTTTCATGAAACAGATTGTATCAGTGAAAAGTCCAAAATACAACAAAGTGGCTGAGTCAATATCGGCTATTTTGTTTCATCATCCTTATTTTTTGATTTGACCAAGTAGTTTTGTGATGATACAATATGTCTATCGCAAAAGGAATGGTGAATATAATTATGTCAAAAGCATCTATGGATAATCAGCGTGTAAAAAATCAGATAACCGAAGGTCTTTTTTCTTTACTCAGAAAAAAAGCTTTCTCTGAAATCACAGTTACGGATATTGTAAAAGAAGCAAATGTTGCGAGAGCATCTTATTATAGAAATTTTCAGAATAAAGAAGAAATCATAGAAGCGGCTATGGACCGTCTGCGTGATGAACTTATGGCAGATATACAGTATGATGATGACGAACATATTTTTAATCAGGGAAATGCAAGAGCAGGATTTGAAAAGGCATTGACCTGTTGTCTGGTCAGAAAGGCGGATCTTCTGACATTGTATCATAATGGATTCGGAAGTCTGATTCAGCAGACTTTTAATCGGTATATCATGGAATTTGCAGGAAATATGTCCGCCAATTCTATTGAAAGATATAAGCTGTACTTCATATCAGGAGCCGTTACCAATGTGCTTGTTGAATGGCTGAATGAGGGTGCGAAAGAACCACCGAGAGAAATAGCTGCATTGTGTGTAACCTGCTTCTCCGGTGGCATTCTTTATGAATAAAAGATTTTGAAACTAGCTGTCCCTGTTTTCCTAATAATATCCCAGTTCTTCCTGCCAGTCTTTCACATAGCATCTGATTTCTATATATATACATGATACTGATTTGCTTTTTCCAAAAATTCTGTCACTGCTTTTCCTGTATTACGTGCGGTTGCATAAGTGTGTCCGGTATCCAGTGTCGCAATCTGTTTCATCTCTTCTTCAGACAGGACAAAATCAAAAATATCCAGATTTTCTTTCATTCGTATCGGATTTGCCGACTTCACAACAGGAACGATTCCTCTCTGCACAAGCCATCTTAAAACAATCTGTGCCACTGATTTACCATGTTTCTGTGCAACTTCACATAATATTTCATTCGTAAAAAGATCTTCTTTTCCGGCAGCAAGAGGCGACCATGCCTGCATCAGAATGTTTTGTTCTTTCAGATACTTACGCTCGTCCTCTCTCTGGAAATACGCATTACATTCGATCATATTTACTGCCGGTTTTACCTTGTTAAAGAACAGAAAATCAGCCATTCTGTCCTGCGTAAAATTATCCACTCCAATAGATTTTACTTTTCCCTCTTCATACAATTCTTCTAAAGCACGCCATGCGCCGTAATAATCATTGTATGGCTGATGAATCAGATATAAATCCACGTAATCTAGCCCAAGACGATCAAGGGAACGCTTGAATCCTTCTTTTGCTTTTTCGTAAGAAGTGTCTGTGATCCAAAGCTTTGTTGTCACAAATAAGTCTTCTCTTTTAACAATTTCTTCTGCGATAACACGTTTAATTGCTTTCCCAACAGCGGTTTCATTTTCGTAAGCAGCGGCAGTATCAATCAGGCGATAACCTGTTTTAACTGCCTGTACAACTGCATTCTCACATTCTTCCAGATCCGTCATGCGGAATACTCCGTAACCAATTGGCGGCATTGTTACACCATTATTTAATACAATATCTTTTCTTTCCATAATTACATCTCTCCTTTATCTGTCTGAAATCTTTTCGATGGATGATAGATTACTAATACCATAAAAATCAGCAGTGCCGTTACCGAAAGGCTGACTGGGTAAGCAGTCAATATTCCAGTAAATGTCCTGTGCGAAGGGAAAACTGACATGATCCAGAAAATTCTTACTCCGCATATTCCCAGTGTTGTCACGATTGCCGGCACCAGGGAAAATCCAAATCCCCTCATGTAACCGGACATATTTTCGTACAGCATACTGAATGTATATGCGGAAAATACCATAATAAGTCTTGTATATCCTACGGAAACAACCTGCGGATCATTGTTGAAGATGGAAAGCAATCCCCTTCCTGTCAGCAGGATCAATACAATGGCACACGCAGTTGCAACCGCATCCTCTACAATACATAAAATCAAAACTTTTCTGCATCTCCTGATCTGTCCAGCACCATAATTTTGTCCCACAAAAGTCGTACATGCCTGACTGAAAGAATTCAATATGTCATACGCAAAAATCTCTATATTGTAAGCTGCGGATGATGCTGCCATAACGACTGTTCCAAGACTGTTGATTGCTGACTGTATCACGATATTGGCTACTGCAAATACCGCACTCTGGATTCCTGCCGGCAAACCGATTTTCATGATCTGTCCTAACATTTTCCGGTCAACTCTCAGTTCTTTCCATTCTACATGAATCAGTTCTTTTGTTTTTGCAAGACGATAAAGCAGCAAGACAGAACTCACTGCGTTTGAAACAACTGTTGCGATAGCAACGCCATTGACTGTCATGTGTAAGACAGCTACAAAGAACAGATTCAGCAGTACATTCAGAATTCCTGATATTGTCAATATAACAAGCGGCGTTTTTGTATCTCCTGTACTTCTGAAAATAGCTGCTTCAAAGTTATAGAGCAATATAACCGGCATTCCGATCAGATAGATTCTGAGATAAAGCAGAGCTTCCGGGAAGACATCCCCAGGTACCTGAAGGACTGACAGCAAGAGCTTCGCAACCAATTCCCCTGCAATAGAAACACTGATTCCTGCCAGTATTGCAACAATAATCGAAGTATGAACCGCCTTTGTAACAGCTTCCTTATCCTTTCTTCCGATGGCATTGGCAATGACAACATTCGCTCCAAGCGCTATTCCAACAAACAGATTGACGATCAG
>CAKROW010000008.1 GCA_934373235.1 uncultured Blautia sp.
CGCCTCTGTGACCGTATTTCATCTTATGGGTATCTCCGCCTGTTGCAAGAGCCATAAGCTGATGTCCAAGGCAGATAGCAAAGATCGGTACATCAGAGTCGTAGAGTTTTTTGATTTCTTTAATAATAGAAGTACATTCCTTCGGATCTCCAGGGCCGTTGCTGAGCATGATGCCGTCCGGATTGTCTCCAAGGATCTCTTCTGCGGATGTCAGAGCCGGGTAAATAGTAACCTGGCATCCTCTCTCATTCAGTGAGCGTGCAATGTTTTTCTTGGCGCCCAGATCAAGAAGGGCAACCTTCGGTCCGTTCCCCTTAAGCACTTCCTTTTCGCGGCAGGAAACCTTCTCTACCACTTTTCCTGTTGTATATGCTTTTAATCTGGGGATGATTGTATCCAGGTCATAGTTCTCGTCAACTGTGATCATTCCGTTCATGGTTCCCTTCTCACGAAGGATCTTAGTCAGTGCTCTGGTATCAATTCCTGCGATTCCCGGAATGTCGTTTTTGCTCAGAAAATGCTGAATGGTGTCTACGCTTCTGAAGTTGCTGGGAACTCGTGATAATTCGCGTACAATAAATCCGTCAATCCACGGCTTCCTTGATTCCTGGTCATCATAGCAGATTCCATAGTTTCCAATAAGCGGATAAGTCATACATACCGCCTGTCCTGCATAAGAAGGATCTGTCATTACTTCCAGGTAACCGGTCATGGAAGTGTTAAAGACAATTTCGCTGATGACTTCCCTTGCAGAACCAATGCTGGTTCCTGTAAATACATGGCCATCTTCCAATATCAGAAATGCTTTCATACAATCTCCCTTTCTTTGTTCTCTTATTTTATCCTAAATCTTCAAGATTGTATCACAGGAATCATCATTTTTCAACACCATACACCAAAAAAATACATAAAACTAACTCAAAATATTTTTTTCTGATTTTTTTGATTTTTTTGAAATTTTCTATTGACATTCTATTGTTCCTGCGTTATTATAAGTGAGCAGTCGACGAGCGGAGCTGAACAAGCGAAGCGAGCGGTTGAAAATGCAGGAATGGCGGAATTGGCAGACGCGCAGGCTTCAGGTGCCTGTGGTCGCAAGATCGTGTGGGTTCAAGTCCCATTTCCTGCATTATTTTTATTTTATCCAAAATCAAAAAAACAGAAGTGCTTCGTAACCGGCACTTCTGTTTTTTTATTTATTTCTTTCTGTCTGAAAAGAAGTTCCCTGCTGCCCACATGGCACTTCCTGCAAAAATAAAGAAATCTGAAATATTAAATACAACCTTCTTAAGCTTCTCATTTCCCAAGTCAAAGCTTACATAATCCGTGACATATCCCCGGTTCTTCCGTTCCAGATAGTTATTCAGGCCTCCGCCCAGAACCATGGACAGCCCCAGTTTTGAAAGTTTTCCACTGTCACGGGTCTTTGTCCGTATGGTTTCCCACAGTACTCCACCTAAAACCAGTGTGGATATCTCACGGACAGATGCCTTATCTTTCTTTTCCAGGATTCCCAGCATCATTCCCTCATTATGGCAGTTGCGGAGAATGACCCGTCCGCCAAGTTTCTTCTCTGTTGTTCCCTGTATCCTGTCAGAATTCACATGTTCCTTCACGCAGTGATCAAGAGCATAGACTCCTGCTGTAAGCAGACTGTAGATCATTTGTTATCACCTGATTTCTCCAGATTTACACCTGTATGCTCAGCAGCTTCTGTTCCTGCCTGAGCTTCTTCTGAAATATCTGCCTCCGGATCTCCGGCTGCTTCTGTCTCTGCAGATGCTTCTGCTGTTGTGTCTGTTTTATCTTCTGTTCCTTCTGTTTCTGTTGTTTCTTCTGTTTCTCCAACTACCTGAGCATCCTTAACATCATCATCGATCTGTTCGATCACATCTCTCGCCTGTTCCTCAAGCTCAGGTGTAGGGCAGGCTGCGCCACAGTAAGGGCAGAAATTGGCTTCCCTCATCACTGCCTTATGGCAGGCGGGGCAGTATTTCTCCCCATTATGGGCAGCAATGACATCTCTGTAATGATCTGCCACCTGCATATGCTGGCTGATCTCCTGGCAGAGTATCCCAAGCTCTCCGTCAACGCCTTCTCCCTGCTCATACCGTGCATAGATCACACGGCCAATATCCATCATGGCTTTCTCTGCCAGTTGTTCTTCCCCGGAGAGCTGGTTCCGGATCTTCTGTACCTCATAAAGGTCCTCAGCCTTCTGGCTGATATTCCTGGCTGTCTTCGCTATGATCGCTCCGATCCCGCTGAAAAAATCATTTCCCATTAATCTGCATCCCCTGACTGTTTTAAAGCGGATATTTCGCTTCCATACATGCTCATGAACGCACAGACCGCCTGGCAGTCTGTGCGTTCTGTTTTCTATTCTTCACTTCCGATATGCGGGACTTCCTGGCCTCTTAAAAGAATCCTCGGCCCGCCATTTCCCTCAATGTAACTCTCTGTGATCACAACCTCACCAATGCTGTCATCCTTTGGAATCTCATACATGATATCCAGCATATACTCTTCCAGGATCGCACGGAGGGCACGGGCTCCTGTATGACGCTCCAGAGCTTTCCTTGCAATGGCATGAAGGGCACCGTCCTCAAACTCCAGCTTCACCTCATCCAGTGCAAGAAGCTTCTTGTACTGCTTCAGGATCGCATTCTTCGGCTCTTTCAGGATCTGCACAAGCATATCCTCATTCAGTCCGTTTAATGTAAATATAATCGGAAGACGTCCGATAAATTCCGGAATCATGCCAAAACTTCTCAGATCATCCACTGTCACCTTTTCAAGCACACGAGGATCATTGTCATACTTATCCTTAAGGTCTGCATAAAATCCGATGGATGCCTGCTTGTTCAGTCTCTCCTTGATGATATTCTCAAGATCCGGGAAAGCACCTCCGCAGATAAAAAGAATATTCCTGGTATTCACAGTTACCATAGGCACCATTGCGTTCTTGCTGGTGGCTCCTACCGGCACCTCCACCTCACTGCCCTCAAGAAGCTTCAGAAGTCCCTGCTGTACGGCTTCACCACTTACATCTCTCTGATTGGTATTCTTCTTCTTGGCAATCTTGTCGATCTCATCAATAAAGATGATTCCATGTTCTGCCTTCTCCACATCATTATCCGCTGCTGCAAGAAGCTTAGACACAACACTCTCAATATCATCACCAATGTATCCTGCCTCAGTAAGAGAAGTTGCATCTGCAATGGCAAGAGGCACCTCAAGAAGCTTGGCAAGCATCTTGACCAGATATGTCTTACCACAGCCGGTTGGTCCGATCATAAGCATGTTGGACTTCTCGATCTCGATCTCATCCATGGTATCTGTGGCAACACGTTTATAATGGTTGTAAACACCTACAGACATAACCTTCTTGGCATATTCCTGTCCGATAACGTACTGGTCCAGGGCTGCCTTGATCTTATGGGGAGCCGGGATATCCTTAAGGTTGATAGCCGGCTTGGGGGTTTCGGATTTCTTCTTGATCTTCTTTGGCTGGTTCATGGGATTCTGAAGGCTGCTGAGATCGATCATGCTCACATTGGGCATGTTAAAAAGATCTCCGTAGTTCATGTTCCCGTTATTCATCTGTGTATTCATGGTATCAAAGCTCTTCTGCATGCAGTCAGAGCATATATGTATATTATTGGGAAGGTCGATCATCTTCCCGGCCTGACTCTCCGGCCTGCGGCATAAAAAGCAGAATTTCTCATATTTCTGCTCTTCGTCTTTGTTATCGTTGTCAAACTGATCTGCCATAATGTTCCCTTTCTCTTCTCTGTTATTTCTGCCCTACATTATAACATATTATCTCCGGGTATCAAATTAACTTTTTATAAAAAGAAAAGAACCGCCTGTGCAGTCCTTTTCTGTTGATCTGTCCTATTTTTATTCTTCTGTGGAAGATTTGCTTCCAAGTGTTACCTCCACAGTTTCCTCCTTGTACTCACCATTTTCTGCCCGGGCTACCACAAGTTCGATTTTTTCGCCGGCCTCATAGTACTGGAGCTTCTCGCTTAAATCTTTTCTGCCACTCACCTTCTGTCCGTCAAGCTTCACGATGATATCGCCTTTTGTAATACCAGCCTCATCTGCCGCACTGCCGGATGCCACATCTGTAAGAAATGCTCCTGCCGGCATATTGTACATCTGAATGGCCTCAGAAGTAAGATCCGCCGCTACCACGCCCAGATATCCTGCCTTGGAGGTATCCGATACCTTTTCACGTGTCTCTCTGTTCATAAGTTCTTCAAGGATTGGCTCTGCCTTGGAGATCGGGATCGCATATCCCATTCCTTCTACTGCGCTGTCAGCATATTTTGCTGAATTGATGCCGATGACCTCACCTTTCATATTCAGAAGAGCACCGCCACTGTTTCCGGGGTTGATGGCTGCATCAGTCTGGATCAGACCTGTTGTCTCTGTATTATCTGTTGTGATGCTTCTGTTCAGGGCACTGACCCATCCGGATGTAACAGACTGCCCATATCCGAGAGCATTACCGATAGCCACGACCTGCTGGCCTACCACCAGATCATCAGAACTTCCAAGCTGTGCGATCTTGATCTCATTCATGGTGTCATCGGGGATGTCACTTTTGGAGACTGCAATCACAGCAAGATCATTATCCTCATCTGTTCCTTTGATCTTGGCAGATACTGCATCTTCTACATTTACATCGCTGTCACTGGCCATGTTCTGTGTCTCTTCTTCTGCATCTACCACATCATTCCCAATGAAGCACACAGTCAGCGTAGTCGCACCGGAAACCACATGGTTGTTGGTCGCAATGAGAAGTTCATCATCATTTTCTCCTACGATAATACCGGATCCGCTTCCTGCACTCTGATACTGTCTTGTACCAAATCCAAAGAAACTCGGGATTTCCTGCACACTTACGGATGTAATGGCAACAACGGAAGGCATGGTGGCCTGTGCTACTCCTGCCACAGTTCCGTTCTCTGCAATAATATCCGAAACATCAGAGCTGGCATCAGAAGTATCCGAGGATGCTGTGGTCTCCGGCACTGTCTCTGTAGTTCCGATCTCAGAGGTGGTGCTGTCCTTTCCCCTGATCTTATCTGCTGTGATATTTACTCCCTGGAATACCAGGCCTGCAACCAACCCGAAGATCACTGCCAGTGCCACGGCCATCCCTGCTTTTTTTCCGAAATTACCGCCATTTCCGGAGGGCTTTACCGGAGGCCTTCCGGTTCCTCCTGCATAATGCTCGATCTGTGGCTGGCGTACCTGATAATGCGCATATCTGGGTGGCGGTGTCTGGCCGCCGGTTCCACTGTTCTGCGGTTCCTGCCCCCATCTGTTTTCTTCTCCCATATTTATCTGCTCCCTTCACCTACAGCCTTCCGGGTAGTCATTATATCCTTTACCGGACTGCCATAGCTCTTTATCCATCTTTTAGACTCCAGTTTAACAGGCATTTGTGTTTAAAATGTGACAGATTATTAAAAATAGAGTGATGCCTGAAAATATTCTTCTCTGCTGTAGTCTTTTATTTCTCTGTCCAGTATGAAGGGTTCATTGTACACATGGAGATCACCCTGTCAGGAAGCCTGCGATAGCGTTTTCCAAGGAAATATCCTGCATATTTGGAAACGCTCTGAAAGAACAATCCGGGCAGAAGCCAGGGTCTTCCCTTTTTTATAAGATAAGCTGCGCTTTTTTTCACAAGGCGTATTCCTTCGCCTTCAGAGGGAACTCCCTCAAAGACATCCGGATGATCTGCCTGGGATACACCCAGGTCAAAATTTCTGTGAAACTGTTCCCTGCAGTTATAATTATGTGAGTGATATACTCTGGCATCTGCCGCATAGGCGATCCGGTAGCCTTTTTTTGCCATCCAGCCTGCATAGATCATATCCTCATTAAAAATAGCACGTTCCGGAAAGCCCCCTACCTCTTCGTAGATCTTTTTGTCATAAGCTGCACACACATTAGAGCAGAAATAGGTCTTGATGCCATATTTCTCCACGTCCTTCTCCCCCTTCACAGATGACTGCTCCGGATAATTAAACGAGCGGGTATAACGTTCCAGAAAACGGCAGTCTTCTTTTGGAAGCTGGCGGGCGTAAGCTGCTCCGATGTTCTTATTTTCTGTAACAGCTTTTACCAGGCTGCGGATCAAGTGCCTGTCTGCAGGAAGTGCATCCTGGGTCATAAATACCATGATATCTGCCTGGGAAATATCTGCCGCTTTTCTTCTGGTGCCGCCATGGTCAAAATCTGCTTTTTTCAGATGATGCACCTCTACCAGGGGATAGCTTTCTTCCCAGGAACTGTCCCAGTACTTCTCCTCTGTATTCATAACAAGTATCTTATTTACAGGATGATCCTGTCTTGAAAGCCGTTCCAGAAGGCTGGTAAACTCAGCTCCCGGACGATAGGTTGGAATGATCACGTCTGTTTTTACTGTATTCATCTTCTTCTCTCCGATTATAAAAAGACCATCCGCAAAAATGGATGGTCTGTTTTATTATTCTCCGTCACCGAGGTCGCCTGCATCTTCGCCGCCTGCGTCCTCTGCTCCGGTATCTCCTGCATCTCCTGCTCCGCTGTCAGTATCTCCGCCGATATCTCCATCTGCGCCATTGTCAGAGTCTCCAGCAGCATCACCTGTAGTATCGGTATCTGCACCGCTGTAATCAACATCTGTACTGTCAGTGTTATCATTGTAATCTGCATCTCCGCCACCGGTATTATCGTTTCCGGTGTCATATCCGGGATCATAGTCATCTGACGTATCCTCTGAATAATCCGGTGTATAATCAGGCTCACTGTAAGAATAATCATCTGAGCTGTCATCAGCCTGCCAGATCACCGCATCATCTGTGGTGGTTTCCGTATCCGGTGTCTCGGTGATCACCGGTGCTGTTTCCTGTACTCCCGTACCATCCACGATCTGTGTGATATGGTTGCTTCGATCTGTGATAACTGCTGTAGGTGTATATCCTGTACTTCCGTAAAGGAAATCATGGATCTTCACAACATTGGTTTCCAGTGTCATAGGCACGATAACGCTGCCCTTCACAGTAGCAAACTTATATTCCAGCGGGAAACCTGATGTGTCATCAATACTGTATCCGATCATGGCCGGGATCATCTGAAGGATCTCTGTCTTGGATACAGATGTTTTGATCATAGGGAAAACCTGATCCATAATATCAAAAATAGTACTCAGGCCTGCAGATTTGGCCTTGTCCACGATCATCTGGATCACACGCCTCTGTCTCTCAGTACGTCCCATATCAAGACTTGCAGTGTAACGGATACGGCAGTAGGAAGTTGCCTGTACACCATTCAGGTGATAGGTTCCCACGATCGCCTCCTGATCTTCCGGTTTTGGCTCCGGCAGCTCTACCGGTGTATAACTTTTGCCGGTCTCCTCTGATGTCTCCACACAGTAGTTGTTCATATGAACGATCTCCGCATAGGAAAGAGGAATATCAAGTCCTCCAAGACAGTCAACCACTGTAACCAGTGCGTCAAAATCGATCGCAACATAATCGGTGATGTTCAGGTCAAGGTTTGTGTTCAGCATGGAAATAGCCTGTGCGGGGCCTCCCAGTGCATAGGCTGCATTGGCCTTGGTATAGGTGTCGTCTCCCACATTAAGGAGGGTATCTCTGTATACAGAAACAAGTTTCACAGCCTTGGTATCATTATTGATGCTGGCAATGATAATGGTATCGCTGTTCTCAGTATTCAGCTTCTCATTCTTGTTTCTGTGGTCCAGACCAAACAGTGCGTACGTTGTATAACCTGTCATCTGCGGTGCCTGATCATTGGTTACAATATCCTGTTCTGAAAGATCCGTCTCCTGGATATCGATCTTATCCAGTCTGGAAGAAATCTGTCCATATACGTAAAGACCGCCGATAAACAGCAGCAAAACGACAATTTCCAGAATGAACAGGAATTTTTTCTTTTTTCGTGGTCTCGCCATCTTTTTTCCCCTTTTTAATATGCGTTCTTGTTGATAAAGCCTTTAAATATAGTAAGGAACATGATCTTGATATCCAGTCCCACAGACCAGTTTTCGATGTAATAAAGATCACATTCAATACGTTTCCTGATAGAAGTATCTCCCCGGTAACCGTTTACCTGTGCCCATCCGGTAAGTCCCGGGCGCACCTGATGTTTTACCATGTACCTGGGTATCTCCTCACGGAATTTCTCCACAAAAAACGGTCTCTCAGGGCGAGGTCCCACCAGACTCATCTCTCCCTTGAGGATGTTAAAAAGCTGTGGAAGTTCGTCCAGACTGGTATGGCGCATAAATTTGCCGATACCTGTGACCCTCGGGTCATTCTTTACTGTCCACGCCTTTTTTTCTTCGGATTCCTTCTGTACTTCCATTGAGCGGAACTTGTACATCCAGAAGGTCTGGTTATGAAGTCCCACACGTTCCTGCCTGTAGATCAGCGGCCCCGGCGAAGTAAGCTTGATAAGCCCGCACAGAACCAGCATCACCGGCGATGCAACAATGATCGCAGCAACAGAACCGGCAATATCCATGGCTCTCTTTACAAGTGCATTGAACGTATTACTCAGCGGTACATACCGGATGTTGATCACCGGCAGCCCCAGAATATCCTCTGTGTAAGGCTTTGTTGGAATGATATTGTTGTAGTCCGGAATAAACTTAGTGTGGACTCCTGACTTCTCACAAAGTGCTACGATCTCCTCAAGACGATAATATTCACTCAGTCCCAGGGTAATGGCAATCTCATCCAGACGGCTGGAGGGCAGGATGATCATAAGATTGGCAATTCTTCCAATCACCTTGATCCCCTTGTAAGTGGTTCCCGCCGGAACATTGTCATCCAGAATTCCCCTGATCACATATCCCCACTGCGGATTCTGCAGAATCCTGTCAATGTATTCCTCTGCGGCACGGCTGTATCCCACCAGAAGCACCTGTTTCTGGTTCATTCCCTTTTTGCGCATATCCCGGAGGATACAGAACACAAACATCCTGACTCCCCACTCAAGAACAATATTGATCAGGCAGAAAGATACCAGGGTAAGACGGGAATAATCCAGTTCCTTAAAGTTATAAAGTGCAAACATGATGAACAGGAGCCCTAACACGTTTGCCTTCACAATATTGGCAAGCACGAGACGGCGCCCCTGCATCCGCATCGGTGTATACAGATCAAAAGCCTGGTACAAAAGAAGATATCCGGGAATGATGAATATAAGCATAAACATATATTCCTGGACCGTCTTGGACTGAACCGCCGAGTGTTCAAAAATACCCTGAAAACGGATCAGCCACGCCAGACCATATGATATTGCAACTACAAATACATCAATCAGCATATGGAGACGACTGAAATTCTTCTGATTATCCTTAATCAATTTCCGCCACCTCATTTAAATTCATTGCCATTATCTTATAATAGATGAATGGTAAAATCAACAAAAATTTATCTAAACGCTTCATTCAGCCTGCAAAACGGCGGAACATATTCACCCACAGCTCGATCTGGAGCTTCACATAATGATGGATATTGCGCAGGGAAAACTTCACTTTTCTGCCTTTTGCACTGATCTGAAAACCGTTCTTGATCCCTGCCACATACTCTCTTCCGTAGCCCTTGGATGCAAAAAATATTACCTTTGCACCGAATCCGGTGATCAGGAAAGGAAGGTTCAGGATGATCTGTATCCATGGCATGTTTTTATAGATCAGGTAAATATTGTTTCTGGAAGAATACCGGATCTTGAAATGATTGTATCTGGATCCGCTGGTTCCGCTTCCCACATGATATACCACTGCTTTTGGCGCATACCAGTTCTCATAGCCCTCAATCCTTGCCCTGTATCCGATATCCAGATCTTCCAGATATGCAAAATGCTCCTCGTCAAAATCTCCGATCTGCTCAATGACCTTCTTCCTGTAAATGGCAGCTCCCGCACAGGAGGAAAAGATCTTCTGCTCTTTGTTGTATCTGTCAATATCCTTTCCCTTGCCTCTGGCAAATGCCCATCCAAGGGCACAGTAATAATTACCTGCATCATCCATCTTATCCCGGTCATGAAGCTGGATCATCTTTGCCTGGCAGGAAAAAGCTCTTTTGTGTCTCCTGATAGCTGCCACCATCTCCTCCAGAAAATCCACTTCCACTTCCGTGTCATTATTCAGAAGGAGAACGTACCCGGATCTGGCCGCCCTGATTCCCTCATTGACCGCTCTGCTGAACCCGAAATTTTCAGGCAGCTCTATAATATGGACCCATGGATATTCTGCCGCCACAAAAGCACAGCTTCCGTCTGTAGATCCGTTATCTACCAGTATGACCTCGTAATTTTTTATTGTCTGTCTCTCCAGGCTGGAAAGAACTCCCTCAAGATATGCCATTCCGTTAAAATTAGGAATAACTACTGATACTTCCTGCATTGCTTTTTATCCCCTTTTCTTTCCCATTCCCGGAAGTGGTTTCAGGGAATAATTCCATTTGGTAAGTGAAAGATTCTTATTGTAGTACGGATCTCCGTTTTTGAGAATGTCGATCCAGTGGCAGCGCATGTACTCGATCTCCGACTGGAATCTGCGTATCTTTTCCTCGCTGTCCTCTGTACCTCTGGACTTGGATTCATAATGGTAAAGCCTTACATAGGGATCATATACAATAAGATGCCCGTTTTGGCGTACCTTCAGACAGAGATCCACATCATTAAAAGCAACAGCCAGTTCCTCTGTAAAGCCACCCGCCTCCTGAAAAACAGCTTTCTTCATCATCATACAGGCCGCAGTCACACAGCTCATATCCTGAAGAAGAGATGCCTTGTGGAGATAGCCTGTACGGTCCCCGGGCATATTCACGAACATATTCCCCGCGATTCCGCCGATTCCCACCACACAGCCTGCATGCTGAATGGTATTGTCCGGATAAAGAAGCTTGGCTCCCACTGCTCCAACCTCCGGTCTCTGGCATACACCGAGAAGCTCCTGGATCCAGTCCGGTTCCAGAACCGTCACATCGTTATTCAGGAACAGAAGATAATCTCCTTTTGCGCTTCTCACACCGAAATTATTGATAGCTGAATAATTAAACTCCTTTTTCCAGCGGACAAGATGAATCTTTGGATTCACAAAGAGTTCCTTATAATATTGGAAGATCTCATCTGTGGTACTGTTATTCTCCACAATGATGATCTCATAATTGGTATATGTGGTTTTGGTAAAAACAGACTCCAGACATGCCTGAAGTGTTTTTTTCTCGTCCTTGTTTGGAATGATAATGGACACAAGAGGCTGACCCTGCACCGGATATTTCACCCTGTAAAAGCCGAAATCCCTGGTATGCTCCACAGTTCCCGGTGTACCTGTACGCAAAAGATTACCCTCAATGGCTCTCTTTCCTGCTTCAAAGGCATACATCTTGCTTGCCGGATTGTCTGCTGTGGAGGATTTGTGTGTCCTCCAGTGATAAAGGATCTCCGGGATATGGACGATCTCCCTGGCTTCCTCCACACAGCGGAAAATAAAATCATAATCCTGTGCTCCGTCAAATTCCCTGCGAAAGCCTCCTGCTTTTTCCACAATGGATCTTCTCACAACAAGAAAATGGCAGATATAATTGTTGGACCTTAAAAGATCCAAGCTGAAATCCGGCTTGAAATGAGGCTGGAAATGCTCGGAAAGGTCTGTTGTAACCTTATCCTCATCCGAATAGAACACATCGCCTTCCGGATGTTCCTCCATAGCTTTCACCATCTCATAAAGTGCGTCAGGAGCCAGAAGGTCATCATGGTCCAGAAGACCCACAAACTCTCCCTCTGCCATGGAAAAAGCCTCATTGGTATTCTCTGCAATCCCCAAGTTCTCCTCCAGATCCTTATGTCTGATGCGGCTGTCTTTCTTCTCATATTCTGCCAGCACAGCAGTCATTGTCTCATCTTCCGGACTGCCGTTTGCCATACAGAGCTCCCAGTTACTGTAGGTCTGCGCCTCCAGGGAATCCAGAAGCTGTCTCAGGAAAAGCTCCGGTGTCTTATAAGCCGGTACCACAATACTGATCAGCGGTTCATTCTTAAACTTATGCTTCCGTTCCTTCTCAAGCTCTTCCTCTGTTGGCCTATACGCTTCATACCAGGGTCCGTAGGGAACTTCCTCCGGCTCAAAGCGTTCATGGAGGCGTACCCAGAATTCCTTCGGGCCGTAATGCTTCAGATAACGCCAGCCCTTCCGGATAGTGTACGGAGACAATTTCCTGAAAAGTCTCGTCCACTCTATATTGCCTCCTGTTGAATTATTTTTGCTCATATTTTTTCTCCGTATTACTGTTATGATAGGTTATTTTACCATTACAGCATTTTTTTTGCAAGGAACAGGGAAAATGTGTTATACTGAGTGCATTCCTAAAGACTACAGGAGCATAAAATAATGAAAAATAAAAAATTAAATACCATTCTTCTGGCACTGGGGCTGTCTGCCTCCCTGTTTTTCCAGGCACCGGTCTTTGCCACAGAGGACCCGGACTTTACAGATACCTCCTCTGAAGATGATCCTGCCTACGATGATACCGGCAGTGATTCTGATGATTCCTCAGATGATTCCTCAGATGATTCTTCTTATGACAGCGACGGAACCATTGAATATCTTTCAGATTCTGATGCTTCCACAGATGAGGATACTTCCGGAAGTGAGGATACTGAAAGCTACGACACCGGCGATACCGGTACCTCTGACACAGATAATACGGACGGCACCGCAGATTCCAGTGATACAGCAGGCACGGACTCCGGTACTGCCACCACAGACACCACACAGACAGAAACAGTGTCCACAGAGGCTGCTTCCACAGAAGCTGCTGCCACTGACACCCCGGAGCAGACCGAAGCCTCCCAGGGAACAGATACCCAGGCAGCCACTGACAGCACCGCAGCTTCCCAGGGCATTACCACCAACTCCATCAGCGGATGGCCACAGGGTCCGGAGATCACCGCAGAATCAGCAGTGATCATGGAAGCTTCCACAGGCACTGTCCTCTATGGCAAAAATACAGACATTACTCAGCTTCCGGCTGGTACAGTCAAGATCATGACCTGTCTCCTGGCTCTTGAGAACAGTCAGCTTACAGATACCGTCACCATGACAGAAACCGGTGTTTCCGGCGTAACAGACGGAGGGGCAAGCCTTTCCTCACAGCTTGGCGAGACCTTCACCATGGAACAGTGTCTTTACGCCATGATGGTAGGTTCTGCCAACGATGTGGCTCTCCAGGTAGCCGAGCAGATCAGCGGATCCGTGGACGCCTTTGTTGCTGCCATGAACCAGCGGGCCAGCCAGCTTGGCTGTACAGATACGGTATTTACCAATCCCACCGGACTTCCGGACGATAATCAGCATACCACTGCCCATGACCTTGCGCTGATCATGCAGGCAGCCATCCAAAATGACAGCTTCCGCACCATTGTCAGTGCCACAAGCTATACGATCCCGGCTACCAACATCTCCGCAGGTGTCCGTAACCTTACCAGTACCTTTACCATGAACAATTCCGGAGCAGCCACTTTCTACGAAGGCTGCATCGGCGGCAAGGAGAGCACAGCTACCGCTTCCGGAACCACACTTGCCTGCGCTGCTGAGAAAAACGGTGTCACACTCATCGCCATACTCCTTAAAGGTACTGCCGGACAGACTGACAGCGAAGCCGCTTCTCTTCTGGATTACGGATTTAACAACTTCCAGCTTCTGGACATTGGAAATGATGATTTCAATATCCTTTCCGGTGGAACTGTTATGGTTCCCGCCGGTGCCACAGCAGCAGATCTGACCACTCAGGATACTGAGGACAATAACCAGATCAGCCGCCAGTATTTCTTCGGCGGAACACAGGTGGGTACTGCAGTAGTGGAGGATATCAAAGACGAATCCGGATCTGACACCCAGATCAACGATACCAACATGGAAGAGGCGAAGGCTTACTCCCAGAACAGATCCAGAGTTCCCTATTACCTTATCGGAGGAGCTGGTATCCTTCTGCTCCTTCTTCTTATCTGGCGCCTTGTAAGGGTTCTTAAGAAATAGCAGACAGTCCTCTGTCTTATACCCGAAAATCAAAGGATCCCCCGGATCTGTTTCCGATTCTGTAAGAACTTGGAAATAAATCCGGGGGATCTTTCTATACGTTTCTCTCAGTCAAAGCTTTTGGCCTTTTTTTTGTAAAAAAATATACAAGATATATAATATACACACACCAGAATACTCCGGAGCCTGCAACACCTGCCTTTAATCCAGGTGCCCGAAAAGTAAGTTCGATCTTATGATCTCCTGCCTTTACCTGACAGCTACTGAATCCAAGATCACTTTTCAGGATCTCTGTCCGCTTTCCATCTACAGTAAGTTCCCAGCCATTTTCGTAAGGGATCATAAACTGAACATATCCATCCCTCTCTGCATGGACGGAGGCTTCCACTCTGGAATCCTTTTCGGGAACTGACACTGTTACTGTGGAATGATCCTCTCCCCCTTCTTTTTTCAGGTTCTGGAATTCTTTCATGGAGCTTACATCTGCTCCATTCTCCACAGCTACCGCACCATCCAGCAGTTCCTGTCTGGTATCCTCACTGCAAAGAGCTCTGAAGCTTTTCTCTGAGATGGCAGTACTGTAAAATCCGGCTACAGATGCCTTCTCCACATTTTCGTAAAGATAGATTCCCGCAAACTGCTGAACCAGCTTGTATTTACTGCTGTCCAGATTTTTGTCCCTGGAAAGAAGGTATCTGACACCCAGGAAAGCGCCAAGCCAGTTGTCATCTGCCACTTTCCAGTATGCCAGCTTGTTCTGGTCCCCACAATAAAGTTCCGGATAACAGGTATCCACAAATTCCTTGAGATTGCCGTTCATCACTGAATTGTAGGTACTGATACCCCGGTAGTTCTGTCCTGCGCTGTCCATGGCAAAGGTAGCTGACATATAGTCCTTTTCCACCCTGTAAAATTCCCGGTCATATGATTCCAGCCAGATAAGGGCATCCTGAAGATCCTGCCTGTAAAGCTCGCGGAAATAACTCTGGGGCTGGTTAAATTCTGCCCTTGCGCTGGTTTCCCCGTCTTTGGACTCTCTTTGCTTCAGATAGGTATCTGTGGCAGTTTCAAACTGTTCCACCGGAGTATCTGCCTTTCTCAGATAGATCCTGTCCTGGAAGGTTACACCACCCTCGGAAACCACATTGATGATAAATGCAGCAGTAAGGATATAAACCACAGTCCTCTGCATAACACTCCAGCCGGAACCGCTGTTTTTCTTTTGGGGAATCCGGTTCCACAGGATCAGCACTGCTGCCGTTACAGTTCCTGTCACTGCTGCCACAGCCACATTTGCTCTGTATTCACTGAAAAGGCTCCAGCTATATCCGTTAAAACATACCCAGATAAGTACCGCCTCTGTCACAGCCACTGCCGGGATATTGGCTTTTTCCCCTGCAAGAAGTCTGTCCCAGGTCCAGGCGGCAGCCATCAGCATAAACGGAAGAAGCACAAAAGTATAACGGTTGGTACTTTCCGTAAAGGAATTATAGGCAATACCGCCAACCGGCAGAAGCACCAGGATCAGCATAAACAACGCACTGCCATATACTGCTTTTTTTATCCGCTTGTTCTCATTTTTGCGGAACAGGATCAGGAACTGCACTGTAAGGAAAACTGCCAGCACAGAGCAGAACACCACAGGATCCTCATAATAATTAAGGTAACCGTGGAATTTTTCGTCTCCCAGTTCCTGAAGGTTCTGGAAGTTACTGGAAAACAGCCTGGTAATAAGACTTGCATAATATTCTTTACCGTAGGGGGTAAAACAGTTCCTGATAATGGCAGATATTCCCGCATCTTTCCCAAGCCTTGAAGAAACACCGGTGAGGACCAGGGCCGTAGGAAGAAAGATCCCAAGGCTCATTCCGATTCCCAGGATCATCTGAGCGCATCCCCCAAGGAATTTCTTTGCCCCGTCTTTTAAGGACAGGCCTTCCTTTGCACACAGACGGAAGATCATATAAAATCCCACAGTTGCAAGGATCATATAGGAAAAATACACGCTTGTAAGCCCGCAGAAAAACGCAGCAACAGGAAAAAGCACACCGCTTTTCCTGTCTTTTATGTAATGCTCACAGAAGATCAGCATCAGCGGGAGGTAGATCGTCACTACCCCAAACTGATAATGCTGTCCCCAGATCATAAGATAGCCGCTCATTCCATAGGCAAAAGCAGCAAGGAATTTTGCAGATCTGCTGAATCCATACTGGCTCAGGAACCAGTAAAACACAAGTCCTGCAAGAAGGATCTCAAGGATCATCACCCACACAATAAAAAGAAGCATATGGGCGGTTCCCTTCACAAATCCCAGAAGATAAAGGATCCAGATGAACGGGTGGAACATATAATAGTTAAAAATATTGATTCCCAGTCCATTGGTAAAATCCCAGTCTGTAAAGGTTCCGTTTTTCAGATGGTTTACCACATCTGCATACTGCATGGTATACTGCTGCCAGGTGTCTCCGCCAACGTCATTGAACATCAGCACCCGGTCACCAAAAACATAATCTCTGAATATAAAAAGGCAGGATGCCAGCAGTGCCACAAAAAGCACTGCTATCACCAGCCCCTCCCTTTTTATCTTTTTTTTATCTTTTATCATACTATATCCTTTTCAGGGAGAAATCCTGGCTCTCCAGGGTTAAATTCGGGTTGTAGTAAGGATCTCCGTTTTTCAGGATATCCGGCCAGCGTCTCTCCATAGTCGCGATCTCTTTCTGGAAACGTTCGATCTTTTCCGGTGTATCCTCCAGACCTCTGGACTTGGACTCATAGTGATAAAGCTCTGCATATGGATTATACACAACCAGATATCCGGCCTGCCGCACCTTGAGGCAGAAATCAATATCATTAAATGCAACCGCCAGCTCCTCTGTCAGGCCGCCAACCTTATCGAACACAGATTTTTTTACCATCATGCAGGCAGCGGTCACTGCGCTGTAATCCTGTGCCGTGATGATCCTGTGACAGTAACCTGTTGAGCTTCTCGGCTGCTGTACAAAGCAGTGTCCCGCAATTCCCCCGAAACCGATCACAACGCCCGCATGCTGAATGGTATTATCCCCATAGTACATACGTGCTCCCACGATCCCAACATCTTTTCTCATGCAATAGCCAAGCATCTCCTCGATACAGTCGGCATTGATCATCTCTGTATCGTTGTTGAGCAGAAGATAATATTCTCCGGATGCTTCCCCTGCACCAAAATTATTGATGGCAGAATAATTGAAACCGCCTTTGTAATATACAACCTTTACCTTTGGATTCTTCTTTTCCAGCTCTTTGTAGTACCGGAAGGTTTCCTCCTCTGTGCTGTTATTCTCAATGATCACATATTCCACATTTCTGTATGTGGACTTCTCCTCAATGGCAGAAATACATCTGTCAAGATCATCTTTATGATCCTTGTTGGGGATCAGGATGGAAACCAGGGGATCATTTTCTCTTATGAACTTTGTCCTGTAAAGTCCCAGGAACTCTCCATGGCGTACCTCAGCTTTCACGCCGATCCTGTCGTAGTGCGCCTGTACAGCACGAAGTCCCGCCTCAAAAGCATAACGCTTGCTTTCCGGATTCTCAGATGTGGAGTTCTCATGGCATCTCCAGTGGTAACAGATCCTCGGAACATGGGCGATATGGGTGGTGTTTTCCACACAGCGCAGGATAAAATCATAGTCCTGTGCACCGTCATACTCCGGTCTCAGCACTCCAACCCTGTCAACCAGGCTGCGTTTTGCCACAAAAAGGTGGCAGATATAATTTACAGAACAGAGCAGATCCAGGTTAAAGTCCGGCTTGAAGTTTGGCTGGAAAAATTTATGTCCGTCCATAGACATTTTATCCTCATCTGTATACACAACCTCTGTACACGGATCTTCATTGATCTTCTTCACACACTGGAAAAAGGCATCCTCTGTAAGCACATCGTCATGATCCCCGAAGGCGATCCAGTCACCGGTAGCTATCTCAATGGCAGCATTGGTGTTTTCTGCGATCTTAAGAGGCTCTTCATGGGAGACAACCCTGATCCTGTCATCTGAAGCTTTCAGCTCCTCAAGGATACCGGCAATTGGGGAATCTGCCCCGCTTCCGTCGGAAAGACACAGCTCCCAGTTACTGTATGTCTGATTTTTTACAGAATCCACAACTTCCCTTAAATATTTCTCATCGGTTTTATATAAGGGCACAACAAGGCTGATCTTCGGCTGGATCTCAAAAGTAAGCTCTCTCTGGGCTCTTAACTCCTCCTCTGTCGGAAGATGCTTTTTCAGCCAGTCATTGTAAACGATCGGACGGTCCTTCAGGGTAGTCAGCTTGTGGACACCTTTTTCCATCAGGGCCTTGGCACCGTGGATACGGAAATACTGTATCCCCTTGCTTCCGTATTTTTTTACTTTGTTTTTCAGGATCACTGCCGGTTTCAGGCTTACCTTATGAACTGCGTTACACTCTTTTGTGTGGAACACAAGATACAGATCCTGGGTCTTGAGATCCTGGATCTCCATAAAAAAGCCGCATTTTGGCTCTACCGGAAACTCTTTGAACATTTCCACAACATCAGAACGGCTGGTCATCTGGATATCACAGGGGATCGGATTCTTCTCTTTGTCAAAAATGCGTATCTTCACCGGCTTAGCTGCAACCACCCAGCCTCGCAGCCTTACAGAGCCTTCCTTTGGATTGACAGTTTCTTCCTCAATAAAATACTGCGGCTTCTGCCATCTCTTTTTCAGCTCTTTGATCTTTATGGAAAACCACAGGATCCTGTCATCTCCGGAAACTGCGTAAATACTTAAAACCTTGTATTCCGCAAAATTTTCAGGGAGCCTGACAGTCACTTCCACCATCTGGCCGCTCTGGGATTCTCCGGTCTTAAACCGTTCAATGGCACTGGCAGGCTCCCATTCCTCCATGGAAGCCTCCAGGACATGTTCATCTGCACTGGCTTCCAGCCTGTATCCCCTTGGAAAATTTCCCTGAAGAAGATACGTATATTTGTCAGTAAGGCTGAAACGCTCACGCCTTACCTCCCATATCTCTTGACTCATGTTTTTCCTCCTTCACACAGTCGGTATTTTCTCAGAGTCTGACAGGCTCTAGGCCTCGTCTTTTCTCAGCGAACAGTCACCATCTGTCAGAGACAGATTGGGGTTGTAATAGGGATCTCCGTTTTTCAGGATATCCGGCCATTTCTCTTTGAACCGGGCGATCTCTCCGTGGAAACGCTGCACCTGACGGGCAGTTTCCTCTTTTCCCCTGGACTTGGATTCATAATGATAAAGCTCCGCATATGGAGTAAATACTACCAGCTTATCTGCAGCCCTGACCTTCATGCACAGATCCACATCATTAAATGCCACCTGGAACTTCTCGTCAAAGCCTCCCACAGCTTCAAACACATCTCTCCTCATCATCATACAGGCAGCAGTGACAGCGGAATAATCCTGGGCACTGATAAGGCGTGCCTGGTATCCGTAGGTTTCTCTTGGCATACAGGAAAAAATATGTCCGGCAATACCGCCAAGGCCGATGACCACACCTGCATGCTGTACTGTGTCATCCGGATAATAAAGCTTTGCTCCTACTGCACCTACATCCTCTCTCTGGCTGTAGCCCAGCATTTCCTGTATCCAGTTCTCCGTGATGATCTCTGTATCATTGTTCAGGAACAGGAGATGTTCCCCGTCACAGCTCTTCACTGCAAAATTATTGATAGCCGCATAGTTGAAACCTTCCTTCCAGGTGATCACCCGGACCTTCGGTTCTTTTTTCTCTGTCTCCTCATACCACTTAAAAGTTTCCGGTTCTGTACTGTTGTTCTCCACAATAAGAATCTCATAGTTGGGATAAGCAGTCTTTTCAAGAACAGAATTTACACAGGTCTTAAGATCCTCTATATGGTCTTTGTTCGGGATGATAATGCTTACTTTGGGCTGACCCTGTACAGCATAATGTGTCCGGTATCTTCCGAAGATATTGGTACACTCTGCCTCTGCCTTAATGCCAAGGCGGTTATAATGCTCCTGTAAGGCTTTGCGTCCCGCATCAAAGGCGTACTGCTTGCTTCCCGGATTCTCTGCTGTGGAAGCCGGGTGGGAACGCCAGTGATAGAGAACCTTCGGCACATGGGCGATCCGGTCTGCCTTCTCCGAGCACCGCAGGATCAGGTCAAAATCCTGTGCTCCGTCATACTCCGGACGGAAACCTCCGATCTCGTCCATAATGGCCTTTCTCACAACAAAAATATGGCAGATATAATTGTTGCTGCGCAGAAGATCCAGATCAAAATCAGGCTTAAGGTTCGGCTCAAAATATTTTTTGCCGTTCATGGTCACCTTATCTTCATCTGTATAAACGATATCTGTACGCTCCGGATCTTCGTTGATGGCTTTTACGATCTCGTACACCGCATCTCTTGCCACCACATCGTCATGGTCGGAAAGCATGATAAAATCGCCGGATGCCATAGCTGCTGCCGCATTTGTGTTCTCGGAAATACCGCCGTTTTTCTCAAGCCTTTTATACTTCACTCTGGAATCTCTTCCGTATTTTCTGCGGATATATTTTCCAACACGATCCTCCGAGCTTCCATCGGCCAGGCAGATCTCAATGTTATGATAAGACTGTCCTGTAAGGGAATCCATAAGCTCTCCCAGGAATTTTTCCGGTGTGTTGTAAAGAGGGATCACAATGCTGATCAGAGGCTCATAAGGAAATTTCACCCTGCTCTGGGCAAAAAGCTCCCTCTTTGAGGCCATCCGCTCCTGCATCCACATGGTATAATCTGCGAACCAGGGATCCATACGGTATTCCAGGTAACGCAAAAAGCCCCGGTATCCCTTCTCCCGTATCCTTTTTTTATTTTCCTCTTTTTCTCCAAGAGCCTTCTTAAGCCTTCCCCATTTGGAATAGGCAGCATCGAACTTTTTCATCTCGATGCCGTATTTTTTGCTTGCATAGCCATTGGAAAAGACGATGCTTAAGACTTTGGCATGGACTGTTTTTCTCCTCATGGTAATGGAGAATCCACATTTCAGCTTCTCGTCAGTGATCTCGTAGGCTTTGTTTACATCCAGGCGCACCACTCTCTCCACTGCAAACTTCTGCGGTTCTCCCTTTTCATCTTTCACCTGGATGGAAATCTGAGAAATTGTTTCCAGGTCAAATCCCCATCCCTGGATCATCATGATATCTCCACGCTGTTCCAGTGCTTCCACCTTGTATACAACAGTCTGGTTATAATATTCTTCTTTTATCTTCTCCGTATTCTTCTCAAAAAGCAGTTCTTCTGTATCGCTGCCCACCAGATAAAGAGCCATTTTGTGATATTTTTCCATGAGACTTCTGATTTCCGGGACATAGATGGAAAAACCCGGTTTTTCCGGAATCTTTGTCTCCTTCAGTACATTGCCAAGATCCGGTCTTTCACGGAACTTAACTTCTGCCGGAACCACTTCCCCGTCAAAGCGGATTTCAAGCCTGAATGACTGCTCCGGTTCCGGGATCGCCCAGCCCTCAATATAGTAGACTGCCTGTTCATGTATTTCCACCTGTGCGATATCAACGCTTTTTAAAAGATTATCCATTATTTCCTCTCAATTCCTTTTTTCACAGTCCTGTAAGCCTTCCAGACCTTTGTGCCCTCCATATCCCTGATCCGGGCCTCATAACGGATCTTTTCGGCTTCCAGCTCTTCCATCGCCCTGTGGAGATTCTCCACATCCTGTCGGAGCTTATCCACATCTGCCACAACTTCTGATGTAAGATTCTTTTCCTGTTTTCCAAGGCACTGGATCTCTGCGGAAAGAAACAGTTCTTCTGTCCCGTCCCTAAGCTCCTCTGTAACAAAATACGGGTCACTGCCTTCAAAGTAAAACAGACCCTCTCCTGCCGGCTTTCCATTGCATCCATAAACCACTTCTGTGCCATCTGCATATTTCAGGCTGTGGATACGCACAAGGCATGACTCCTCACATGGATCTATACGAAGACGTTTTACCTTACCTCTGGTCTGGATCATACCCTCAAACCGGTTTTCATTCTTTGGCAGAAACCAGGAATCTTCCTCAGAAAAATCAGCACCTCTGTCTGCATAGATCTGTATTGCTTTCACCTCTCTGGCAAGATTCCTTACATCCAGGATCGTGCCCTGTGAAATATCCTGATACATATGGCGCATAGGCACTTTGGTTCCAAGAATAAACTGCTGGAAATTCTCTTCCATTTTTTCGAAAGCTTTCTGTTCTTCTTCTGTGATACCGGCTCTCTTATAGAAATCCAGCTCAAGAAGAGGGCATCTTGCAGTGCTTGTATAAAGATAATACTTCAACACCCTGTAGATCTGGTAATCTACAGGTACTGGAAACTCAAAACTCCACTCATAATCCAGAAGCTGCCACTCCTCTCCTGTCTTCAGAAGATTGGCACATACAGGATCAATGTCTGTCACCGGCGCACATTTAAGTCCCTCCGGAAGCTTTACATCACCAAATATCCTGCGAAAGCTGTCAGTCATTGCAAATTCCTGCTCTCCGGCAGCTTTCCTTAAGATGTCAATATACTGGGAAAATTTTTCCCAGACCTTCTCATATTCCTTTGCAGACACCAGTCTGTCCAGCTCCTGTTCAAGGGTCTCGCCCTGCAGGTACTCAAGCCTGACGCCCTGTTCAAGCTTATCACACCGGTTCATATGGATACCGCTTCCCTGATAAAGCTTCTCAAGCTTCTCATACAGATCGTAGATCCTGCTGGTATGAGCGGACCCTTTCCGGCTGCATGGAACCTTGATAACAGACTTCATGCCCTGGCTGTTTTCATGGATCTCTGTGCGGAGGGAATATGCGTCATCCCTCTCATTGGAAAACTTCACATATAGCGGACTGTCTTCCCACAGTTTTCCATCTTTTAAAGATGCCACGATCAGGAAAGAATTGGAAAAATCCGAATACAGGTCATTTCCGATCAGACTGTCTGCCACCTGGATCTCATCAAAAAGCCGGAGGCGCGCCCTGTCAAAATTATAGTGGATCTCCCGCAGTTCTCCCTTCCTTGGAAGCCATCTGTCAGAATAAATGCTCATGGGGAATTTGTAATCCGGATAAGGGTAATACATCTGGTACTGGTATCCTCCTGCCCGGTCAAAGATCTCACCGATCTCCTTCCTGGAAAATGTCCGCACCCCTGTAGTATCCGGATACCCTTCCAAGCCCTCAAAGAATTTACCTACATGATCCTCTGTGCATCCTGCCCAGTATTTCAGGCCCAGGCGGTTCTCAATGGCTATGATAAGCTTGCCGTCCGGTTTCAGGAACCGGGACACCTTTTTCAGCATGTCTGTATAGGGAGTGTCTGTACCCATATAACCCTCGGAATATTCAAAGACACCGATCAGTGTTACATAATCAAATTTTTCATCCAGACTTTTCTCGATGCTATCAAAATTTCCAACCAGGATCTCAATATTGTCAAGATCCCGGTTACGGTTTGCATTGATAGTACTTCGCATTTTTGACAGCTCGATACAGGTGACTTTTTTGGCTTTTTTTGCCAGGACACCGGTTACTGCCCCACAGCCGGAGCCGATCTCCAGAACAGTATCTTCCCTGGTCACAGGAAGCCAGTCTACAATATTTCCGCGGATATGTGAAAAATGATACAGCACCGGCCAGCTTTTTCGCCGGGCGATCTCATGGTTCCACTCATCTTCCCTGTAATTTTCACTGATCTCAAGGAGTTCTTCCTCCACCTTTCCATCACTGTACAGATCCTTTCCCGGATAAAATTCATAATCCAGTGTTACTTTTCCTATTTTTTCTTTCATAGTCTGCGCTTTCTCCAATTTCCTTCCCTGTGTTTCCGTCAATTATTTTTGTCCTGATATTCCACAGTGACCCTGGAATTCATATCATAGAATCCAACTGTGTTCTTGGTTGAGATCACTGTCACATTACAGATATCATACAGCCTGTGGAACACCTGGAAGTCTCCGTCCTGATACCCGGTGCAGCCCAAGGACAGAAGATACTCTCCCCCCTGCATATTCATCTCCTGGCGGAAGGTCACAATAACCTCCCTGCCGTCTCCACATGGTTCAATATCTTTTTTCTCATACATGGTATTGGTTCCTGTGATCTCTGTTCCCTGTACATTCTTGAATGTAAAAGCCACAATAGGCTCCTGTACCTTCTCATGGAAACGGACTCTCACAAGAATGTCAAACACTGAATTTTTCTCTATGGTGTTGGTATAATTTCCCCTTGCATCCCGCAGGGTAAAATCGATGATCTCGGCTTTTTTGTCACCATATTCCAGCTTCTGGGGATCTGTTTCAAAAGGTCTTGGCCATTTTCCCTCTGCCAGACAGGAGGCGCTGTCTATCGTACCCATTGATTCAGCAGCCTCAGTCTGAGCCTGGATCACATCTGCTGCCCCTGTATCCACAGATACCTCATCGCCTCCTGCAAGAAGCTTCTTGTACCAGTCCACCATCTCCTTCGGAGCACCCTCTCCCATCTTTACACCTTTGTTAAGGAGGACTACACGGTCACAGTATTTGCTGATGCTTCCAAGGTCATGGCTTACAAACAGGATGGTCTTGCCACGTTTCTTAAATTCCTCAAATTTGCGGTAACATTTTGCCTGGAAAAATACGTCACCTACAGACAGTGCCTCATCTACGATCAGGATCTCCGGATCGATATTGATGGCAACTGCAAAGGCCAGACGCACAAACATACCGCTGGAATATGTTTTTACCGGCTGATGGATAAAATCACCGATATCCGCAAAATCCAGGATTGCCTGCAGTCTGGCTGTGATCTCCTCCCTTGTGAAACCGATCATGGTTCCGTTAAGGTATACATTTTCCAGTCCGGAATACTCCATGTTAAATCCTGCACCCAGCTCCAGAAGTGCTGAGATCCTGCCATTCACCTCAAGGCTTCCGCCGGTTGGGTTCAGCACTCCGGTGATGATCTTCAGGATGGTGGATTTTCCGGAGCCGTTGGTACCAATGATACCAACAGTCTCTCCTTTATTTACCTGAAAAGATACATCGTTAAGGGCATAATGCTCCCTGTATCTTTTCTTTTTTGACAGCCCCAGTGCCTCCTTGAGACGGTCAATGGGCTTGTCATAAAGCTTATACATCTTACTGATGTTATTTACTGATATTGCAATATCCGACATAAGTCAACCTCTCTTTGTTTTGTTAAAGCACGTCTGCAAAATGGGGTTTCAGACGTTTGAATATTACGGATCCCAATACAAAGAGCACTGCAGTCACTACCCAGAAATAAACCGTCCACGCCGGATGTGCCCAGATCCCGATATGTCCCAGCATGGAATCACGGTAACCTGTTACAATATAATACATGGGATTCAGCTTAAAAAGTTTAATAGCCCATGGATAGGAATTCAGCATATTCACATCCCACATGATAGGTGTGAGCCATACGCCCACCTGGAGTATGATGCTGATGATCTGTGTCAGATCCCTGAAAAAGATCACCACCGCACTGGTAGCGTACACCAGTCCCAGAACCAGCAGAAATGTGCAGAATGAATAATACAGGATCTGCAATGTATAAAAGCCTGGCCTGTATCCGTAGCAGGTACATAATATCAGTGAAAATGCCACAAAGAAAATGTGCACAAAAAGTGCTGATACGATCTTCACAATAGGAAGGATACTGATCTTGAACACTACCTTTTTGACCAGATAATTGTATTCGATCAGCGCATTGGTGCCACCGTTTAATGCATCCTGGAAAAAGAACCAGGGAATGATACCGGTAACCAGATAGAGCACAAAGGGATATTCTGATACATTTCCCGCCTTAAGTCCCACGGAAAATACAAACCAGTATACCAGGATCGTCACAACAGGCTGAACAAACGCCCAGACGATTCCCAGATAGGAGCCTGCATATTTGGTTTTGAAGTCATTTTTTGCAAGGCTTAGCACAAGCTTTCTGTTATGATAAACCTCAGCCGGCAATGCTAATATTTTTTTCATTGTATTGTTTCCTATCGATTCTTATATTCCTCAAAGCTTCCCCACTTCTGATCCTTATCAGAGAAGATCAGCTCCATGCCTTCCGGAATCGGCCACTCTACATTGATGTCCTTATCGTTCCAGATCAGGCCGCCCTCATCATTAGGATGGTAGAAATCAGAGCATTTATAAGTAAACTCCGCATTTTCAGAAAGTACAAGGAAACCATGTGCAAATCCCTTTGGGATAAAGAACTGTTTCTTGTTCTCAGCGGAAAGTACCACTCCGTACCACTGTCCGAAAGTTTTGGAACCTTCACGAAGGTCAACAGCAACGTCAAATACCTCACCGTTTACCACACGTACAAGCTTGTCCTGTGGATAATTGATCTGGAAATGAAGCCCACGGAGTACGCCGTAACGGGAGCTGGACTGATTGTCCTGAACAAATTCCACATCAATGCCTGCTTCCCTGAAGTCGTTATAGTTGTATGTCTCCATAAAATATCCTCTGGAATCTCCGAATACGGTAGGCTCCACCACTTTCAGTCCTTCAATATCTCCGCACTGTGTTACTTTTATTTTTCCCATTTTTCTGTTCTCCTTTTCTTTGGAATATGATTATTTTTCGTAATTCTTTTGTTTTATCCTCAAAGCCGCTAAAAGGCCGATGAGCAGTAATATCATGGCAGCCATGACTACCAGAAGGATAAGCCTTGTCTTCGGGATGCCCTTCACTGTATCTTTCCGGGTATCTGCAGCATCGCTTGTCTCTGTCCCTGCTTTTCTTGCATGGCTGCTGTTGTCCGAAATGGTTCTGTCTGTGAGATTGCTGCCGTTTTCATCTGTATCTGTGGTTTCTGTTGTTTCTGCGGTTCCTGTTGTTTCTGTGGTTCCTGTATTTTCCTCAGTCCCGGGCACAGGCGTCTCTGTCACTGTGATCATTCCTGATCCAACCAGATGATCACCAAGGTAGTAATCCTCCATCTGAGGATTATTTTCCTCCGGCTTCGTGGTAAGGGTGGATATATCCATTCCGTTGGGAACTGTGACGCTTCCTCCGTTTACCTCGGTTCTGGTAAAATTCGTATATACATATTCACTTAACGCCTTCGTGTCCATACATGAGTAGGACAGGTTCTGGGCACGCATGGTAACAATGATATACGTAAGCCCGTTCTGCTCCACCTCTGTCACAAGGGTCTGACCTGCTGCATTGGTGTAACCGGTCTTTCCCCCTTTGCATGGCTCGTAGTAGAACTCACTCTCCGGTGCCATCATTGCATGATGATTGGAAAGATTTCTCACCTGGCTGTTCATGTTGGTAGGCTGGATATCATGCTGTCTGGTGTGCACAACGGTACTGAAGGTATCATTCTTAAGTCCTGCCTGGTAGATCAGTGCCATATCCCTGGCTGAAGAATAATTATTCTCATCCGGAAGTCCGCTGGAATTGGCAAAATGCGTGTTCTCACAGCCAAGTTCTGCTGCCTTCTGGTTCATCATATCTATAAATGCCTGTTCCGTGCCGCCAATATGCTCTGCGATCTGTGCTGCCACGTCATTGGCAGAAGAAAGGATCAGTGCATACAGGCAGTCCTCCATACTGATAATCTCCCCCACCTGTGTGCCGATATTGCTGGAATCCGCATTGACATTTCGCACACCTGTAGCAGTAAAAGTCACCTGTTCATCCATAGCAGAGTGTTCTGCTGCCACAAGTAAAGTCATAAGCTTGGTGATGCTGGCAGGATAACGCTGAAGGTCCGCACCCTTGTCATAGAGCACCCGGCCTGTTTCATTATCCATGACGACGGCAGTGTCCGAGGTGATCGCCGGTGCTGCCGGCCATCCTGTAATCTGGTCTGTAGTTACCGTACCGGCGGTGTTCAGATCCACTGCCCCATAGGCAGACACTGCACCTGCCCCGATAAAAACACACCCAAGGATTACTGCCAGGATCTTTTTATATTTTTTCATAATATAAGTCTCCAATCAGAATCCGTCAAAAGATGCAACTGCGTCAACCACTCTCCTGGCATCCTCCATGTCCAGGTTATAGAACATGGGAAGCCTTAAGAGTCTCTCACTTTCTCTGGTGGTATACACATCCTCCCCTGCAAATCTGCCAAATTTAAGGCCTGCAGGCGCAGAGTGGAGCGGCACATAATGGAACACACTGCACACACCCTTCTCCCGTAAATATTTCAGAAGCCGGGTCCTTACCTGGATATCATGTACTTTAATATAATACATATGTGCATTATGCTCACATTCTGCCGGCACAAAAGGCTGCTGGATCTTGCCTTCATCTGCAAGGAATTTCAGGTTCCGGTTATAAAAATCATAAATTTCCATACGCTTGGCACTGATCTTTTTGTGCTGTTCAAGCTGTGCATAAAGATATGCCGCATTCAGCTCACTGGGCAGATAGGATGAACCGTAATCCATCCAGCGGTATTTATCCACCTGTCCACGGAAAAACTTGCTTCTGTCTGTTCCCTTTTCCCGCAGGATCTCTGCTTTTTCCTGGTAGGCATCATCATCATAGACAATGGCGCCTCCCTCTCCCATAGTATAATTCTTAGTCTCATGGAAGCTGTAACAGCCAAAATCTCCGATGGTTCCCAGTGCTTTTCCTTTATAGTATGCATCCACTCCCTGGGCAGCATCCTCCACTACCTTAAGGTTATGTTTCCTGGCGATCGCCATAATGGTATCCATCTCACAGGCAACCCCTGCATAGTGGACCGGTACGATCACTCTGGTCTTATCTGTGATGGCCTGTTCGATCAGCTTCTCATCAATATTCATGGTATCCGGGCGGATATCCACAAACACGATCTTTGCACCTCTGAGCACAAAAGCATCCGCAGTGGACACAAATGTGTAGGATGGCATGATCACCTCATCTCCAGGCTGTACATCCGAAAGATAGGCTGCCATCTCCAGTGCATGTGTGCAGGAGGTTGTAAGCATCACGTGTCCCACATGAAAACGGTCCTGCATCCATCCGGAACATTTTTTTGTGTACTCACCGTCTCCGCAGAGCATCCCGCGGTTGACCGCATCCTGTATATATTCAAATTCCCTGCCTGTAAACGCAGGTCTGTTAAAATCTATCATCTCTTCCTCTTTTCAAAGTGCTTCCCATTCTTTTATGCAGGCAGCTATATATTCCATTTCTTCCCTGCCATACCTCTGGTCGCAGGGTACTGGCAGGATATTCTCTGACCACTGATATTCCAGGGTATCTGCCTTAAGGTCCCGCAGCACATTCTTCCAGTTGGTTGGTACAAAGATCTTCTTTCCTGCCAGCCATCTGCGAAGTTCGATTCCATTCCTGTGATAGTAAGGGTAAGCAAAAGGTCCCTCCGGTATCTCACCGTTAAATGGTGAACCGGAAGGCAGAAGCTCTGCAAGCAGTCTGTAATTGGCCTCTCTTTTTCGCTTTATGCCCTCATAGTCAATGGTCTTAAGCAGGTTCTCCGTAAGACGTGACATACGCCGTACTCCGCTGCTGCCAAATCCTGCCGCAGTATCCAGCATACGCTGATAATAGGTACCTGCGTCGTATTCATATCTTCCCAGCACATGGGCCATATGCTCCATGGAGTAATCCTCCGGAAGATCCATATCCGGCTGCGCATCTGTGGCCAGATATGCACCGTCCCCCACACCGAAAAACTTCCTGCATGAGTAAATGGTATCGATTCCCTCCACCGGCCTGTCATAAAATGCCTGTGTATTGTCTACAATAATATTTCCAAATTTTTTCTTATAATAACGTATCTTATCTTCTGTGAGGCAGCCATAGTAATTCACCAGATACACGTAAGTTCCTTCTTCCGGTGCTCCCTGTGGCAGCACAGGTTCCAGCTCCTCGCTGAGATAATAAAAGATCATCTCTGTATCATTCTCCCTGCACACCTGAAACACAGATTCACAGAGAAAATAAGGCATATATATCTTACGGATCTGCCTTGTCCTCAAAAGGAGAAGAAAGGCCGTCCTGCCCAGATTCACCCTGTACAGATCCTCATAATATTCTCTGCCGGATGCTTCCTCCAGCTCAAGATATCCTCCGATTTCTTTCTTCAAATCTGATATCCTCCTGTCAGCTATTGACACTTGTTTTTTATCTTATCATTTTCAATGTCGGTTGTAAAGAGTTCACGAATAGTATATACTTGCATCGTATGAAAGTAAATTATCACGAAAGCGAGTTCAAAAATGTTAGTTTCTATTGTGATCCCCTGCTATTACTCAGAAAAGTCCATACGCAAGGTAGTGGAAATGGTAATGGCGGAGTTTGACAAAAATGAGGGCTATGAATGTGAATTTGTCCTTGTAAATGATGGCTCCACAGACAATACCTGGCCTGAGATCCAAAGGCTTGGTCAGGAATACCCCTGTGTCCACGGCATCAATCTTATGCATAATTTTGGCCAGCATAATGCCCTGATGGCATCCATGCACTATGCAAAAGGCGACTATGTCCTGGGAATGGATGACGATATGCAGACCCACCCTTCCCAGATCTTCAGACTGATACATAAGATCGAGGAAGGCTATGATCTGGTATACGGTGTCTACCCTCACAAAAAAAATTCCTGGCTTAAGAATTTTTCCAGCAAGATCAACGAAGTCACTTCCCGGATTATGCTGAACCGCCCCAGGGACATTGTATCCAGCAATTTCTGGATCATCACCAGCGCAGTACAGAAGGAAGTTGCCAAGTATACCAGCTTCAATCCCTATATTGACGGAATCTTTTACCGTGTAACCCATAATATCGGAAATGTTCCGGTAGAACACTATCGCCGGGAATTCGGCACCTCCGGTTACACCTTACGTAAACTTGTCAATCTGTGGCTTTGTTACTGGAACTTTTCGGTGATTCCTCTGCGGCTTTCCTTTTTCCTGGGAATCTTTTCCGGATTTGCAGGAGTTGTCATTGCACTGCTTGTGATCATCAACAAGCTGCTGCACCCGGATGTTACCATGGGATGGTCCTCCACCTTATGTGTTATTGTGATCTTTTTTGGCATCGTGCTTACAGTTCTTGGTATTGTAGGGGAATATCTGGGCAAGATCATTCTGATCCTTAACAACACGCCCCAGTATATTGTCCGTGAAACAGTCAATACACCAGATACCATAGAGGAAAAGATCAGCAAACTTGTGAGGGAGAAAGTCAATTGAAAAAGATCATGATTCTGGGAGCCGGGATCTACCAGGTTCCCCTTATAAAAGCAGCCCAGGATATGGGACTTTATACCATCGTTGCCAGCATCCCCGGAGAGTATCCCGGGTTTGCCCTGGCTGATCAGGTCTGTACCATAAATACCACAGATCAGCAGGAAATCCTTAAAGTATGCCTCCGTGAAAACATCCAGGCCATCTGCACCACCGGTACGGATGTTGCCGTTTCCACCATCGGATATGTGTGCCAGCACATGGGACTTCCGGGAATTTCCCTTTCTGCTGCCAGGAATGTCACAGACAAAGCACAGATGAAGGCAGCTTTTGAGCGTGGACATGTATCTGCCTCCCGTTTCCGTCAGGTAAATACCCTTGAGAAGGCCCGAAAAGCTGCTTCTGAGATCGGCTATCCTGTAGTCGTCAAACGTGTGGACAGCTCCGGAAGCCGCGGAATTACAGTTGTAAAGGATCCGGAATATCTGGCTGCAGCTTTTGATTCTGCACTCTCCGGTTCACGCAGGGATTATGTTCTGGTTGAGGAGAAACTTCATGGCATGGAAGTCGGTGCAGATGGCCTGATCCAGAACGGAGAAATTGTTTTCTTTGTTCCCCACGGAAAGTCCGTATATCATACAGGAACCATTGATGTTCCTGCAGGACACAGCCTTCCATGGCAGGGTTCCCCGGTTCTTTCTGAGGAAATCCGCCGCCAGCTTAATGCCGCAGTTCAGGCACTTGGACTTGACAACTGTCCTTTTAACGCAGATCTTTTTGTAGATCCTGATACTGCCAAAGTGTGGATCATTGAGATTGGGGGCCGTACAGGCGCTACCTGCATCCCTGAGCTGATCTCCATGTATTATGGTTTTGATTATTACGAAAAAATACTGAAAAACGCTCTTGGTGAGCCACTGTCTCTTCCCTCTGTTCCCCACGGAAGCCCCTGCCGTGCAATGCTTCTTATGAGTCCCTTTGAAGGCAGGATCACATCTGTGGATCAGGATATCCTTCATGAGCTTACAGAACAGGGGATTACCGTCACACTGGACTATCCTGTGGGTCATCCGGTTGAAAAAATGGAAAACGGCACCTGCCGCTTCGGCCATGTGATATTTCCGGTGCATCAGCCTGAGGAAACTGACCGGATCCTTCGTAAACTCTACAGCTCGATCCACATTGACGAAGAGCCCCTTTCCTGGGAACATAATATAAAGCCCCATATCGGGGACGCCTGATAACTGCTTACTTTTTCCGGATTTTTTACAGCGGAGGAACTATGTCAAAAGTCAAAGATTATATACAGCTTCATTTAAATATCCTGCTGTTCTCCCTGACAAGTGTTTTTTCCAAGCTTGCCTCAGTACAGTATAACCGCCATGGCCTTGACAGTATCATGCTTTATGTTTTTCTTTTTCTCATGATACTGAACTGCGGGATCTATGCCATTGCGTGGCAGCAGGTCATCAAAAAATTTTCCCTGTCCACAGCCTATGCCAACAAAAGTGTTTACCTTCTGTGGTCTCAGGTATGGGCAGTGATCATTTTTCACGAAAATCTTTCCATACAGAACATTATCGGTATCCTGATCGTTCTGGCCGGAGTCTGGATGGTGCAGAGATATGAATAGAACATTTATGCTGATCATGCTTTGTGGAACCTTTTTTTCCGCAGTTTCCCAGATCCTTCTGAAACAGAGTGCCAACAAAACCTACAAAAACGCCCTTCTGGAATATCTTAACTGGAGGGTTATCCTTGCATATGGGATCTTTTTTGCAGTACTTCTTCTTAACACTCTGTGCTACACAAAAGTTGATATGCGTTTCGGCCCGGTCATAGACACCGCCACTTATGTATTTGTGCTGATCTTTTCCCGCCTGATCCTGAAAGAAAAGATCACCCGCGGAAAGATCATCGGCAACCTTATCATTATTGCCGGGATCATTGTCTACACCTTATAAAGCTGCAGAAACTATTACAGATCTGTTCATACAGAACAGCCCATTGAAAAAGTGAGATTCACATTTCAATGGGCTGTTTTTTGCTCTTATGTTATTTACCGGTTAGTACATACACCATTCTTGTCAAAAATGTAGGTTACACCATTTTCTTTTTTGGTACAGTTTTTGTACATGATTCCTGTGTAGCTGTCAAAACGGTACGGTTTTCCCTTGATCCGCAGCCAGCTTCTGCACATCTTTCCATTAGATCTGAAGTAGTAGGTATGATCCTCTCCATTTCCGGACCATGTATAGAATACAGATTTTACACGGACACCGTCATTTCCGAAATAGTATACATCGTCATTATCATCCATGTATCTTACATTTTTCATCATATATCCGTATTTGTTCTGGAAATAATAGACTTTGGAACCGATTCTCGTCATTCCTCTGGCTCCGTATCCGTTGGATTTCATGTAATATTTACGGTTATTCCAGGTTATCCACTTGTTGGTCACTCTGGCTCCGTTCTTGTCCACATAAAACACATTTCTATTGTAACGGATGAGCTGGCTCTTATATAAACCCTTGGTGGCGTTGATATAATAATACCTGCTTCCAACCTTCACCCATCCCGTCTTCTTCACGCCGCTTGCATAGTAAAAAGTCTTTCCGTTCTCCTTGACCCATCCATTTTTTATATTGTTCTTGGTATCCGGAGTCCTGGACGCCTTATATGTGGCAAGTGCCTTTGTTCTCGGGGTGATGATCTTGGTGTAATCCACATAACCAAAATCTACATCTACATCTGAATAACTGGAAATTCCACTGATCAGACCCTTGGTGGAATTTAAATATCCGCCACCATCACCGTCAGTTGCCTGCCAGATCGTATATTTGTACTCATTTCTGTCAGGTGCAAGGATATCATCACCGTAACGTGCAAGCCATACATCCAGACCTTTCAGTTTGCTCCAGGCCACCTTCTCATCATACCAATTGGTGTTGCAGTAAACCATGGGATAATATCCGGCTTTTTTCACCTCATTACAAAATGCCAGTGCAAGGTCTGCTATCCTGGATGGGGAAAGTTCACCCATTTTACTGTACTCCAGGTCGTAGACAACAGGGTAGGAAACCTTGTAACCGTTCATTTTTTTGATGGCAAACTGTGCTTCCTTCAGTGCCTCCGTTGTGGTGGTTGCAAGACTGTATACATAGGTTCCTACCGGAACGCCTGCCGCTGCTGCCTGTTTCATGTTATAGGCATACTGTCTGTCCATATGCTCCAGGCCATAGGAGATCCTTACAAAAGCAAAATCCACATTTGATTTCTTAACTTTTTTCCAGTCAATGGTATCCTGCCATTCAGAAACATCAATACCTCTTGTGATGGCTCCGTTGATCTTTTCACCGCTTCCATTATAGCAGACTCCATTGATCTTCTTCCATGCCTTGGAGCTTGTAGCCTTTCCGCTGGCCTTACCGGAAATCTTTCCGCTTCTTACCTTTTCTTCCTCGGCAACTGTATCCCGGCGGTCAACTCCGCCACCGCCCATTGCCATAACTGTGGTTCCCATTGCACCTATGCCCAGCACTGCCGCCATAATGCCGGATACCAGCCATACTTTCCACTTTTTCATGTTTTTTCCTTTCCCTTTTCTGTATGATTTTTGTCAGGCGGATATTTGCGATCCGCGCCGCCCACTGCTTATTGCTTTTCGCAGCCTCGCAGGAGGCTTCGATGATTCTGGTAAAAAGAAGAAACCTGCTGTTCTACGGTTATCTTCTGTAAAACAGCAGGTCATTTCTGATTAATTATAAGCCGGATCTGTAGGATCGTAGTTACCGATTCCAACCAGTGGCACGATTGGCTTACGTCCTAACGGTCCCTTGAATGTTTCTCTGGAATCATAGTTTCCGTCAAAGATACGGATGGTTGCTCCGTTACAGTTATCATATACCCATTTTGCATCTGCTACGCAGACACGGATACATCCATGAGATGCCGGATTACCAAGCTTCAGATACTCTGCTGTGGAAAGATTATGATTATTCGGCTCTGCACATGCAATAGAGTGAACAAAGATTCCGCCCTGACCACATCCGTCTACATGAGTTCCATACTGTCCCCAGGATGGTCCCATCAGCGGCTGCCATCTTGCACTTCTGCTAAGACTGTATGTACCTGTCCAGGTCGGTGTTCCCGGAAGACCTACAGATACACGGATGGTCTTAACAGGGATCTGTCTGGATGAATCTGTGTAAACTGTCATAACTCCGTTAACCCTGTCAACCTCTACATAGTACGGTCCACCGTAAATGGAAGTGATATCATTACGTCTGTATCCGTTCTTGTCAAAGTAATACAGCTTGCCATCGATCCACATACTGGTATTTACCAGATATTTGCCCTGGTAGAGATATTTAACCTCATTGTTGTAATCATTGACGATCACCCACTCAGATTTTGTGATAAATCTTCCCTGGCTGTCAAGATATCCGTTTGCACCGTTTCTGGTGGCTGCCTGATTGGTCTGTACTACGTAATTATCCAGATAATACCAGTAGCTTCCAACCTTCTGCCAGCCTCTCTGACGAAGTACCCCGTTCTTGGATGCAAAATACCAGTTGTTATTATAACGTATCAGTGTATTCTTATAGATCCAGCCTCTTCTGGATGCTTCAGAAGATGTTGCAAAGAAATATTTCTTTCCGTCGATGGTTGTGATACCGCTTGCAGATTTACCTTTTGCATCAAAATAATATTTATTGTTGACCCAGGTGTTCATGTAGTGGTTGCCGTTCTTGTTAAAGTAATACCAGCCACAGTATACCCCTGATGTTGTGTATATCTTCTGCCAGCCGTATCTCTCCTCAACCTTACCCGGGGTACTTCCAAAGTAATACAGTCTGTTGGATGCACCTTTGCAGCGGTGCCATCCGTTTGTCCAGGGTGCCCTTCTTCCGTTGGAACCAAAGTAGTATCTCTCCCCTGTCCTGCTGTTCCTGACCATCTTGCTCTTGCGGACATGGCCCTTGGCATCTGTTGCATAATAGTTGCCGTTCTCGGTCTTGGCCATTGTGTTTTTGAGGATATAGCCGTTTGCATCGATCAGGAAGGAATATTTCTTGGATTTGATCCTTGAAATATAAACACCATGTTTCAGGATCTGTCCGAACTTGGATGCTCTTGGATTACAATAGATCCATCTGGTTCCCTTGTTGCCCTGTACGCTTGTCCATCCGCCGTAGAACATCTTACCCGGAATATCATTGTCATCTGATGCCGGCTGATAGTAGTACTGATAGCTTCCAGAACCTTTCTTTACGGTCTTGATACCTACATAAGGAACTCCATTCTTATCAAGATTATAGAAAGCACCATCGATCTTTTTATTTTTTCCGATAATGCTCTTGCCTACCTTCTCAAGATCCGGAATGGAAATGTAATAACCTTTCATTCCATAATAGCGGAAATTGCTTCCTGTCCAGAGCCAGTAGCCTCTCTTCTGCTGTCCCAGATCAGAAGTCCATGGTGTAATATTCTGTTCCTCACAGCCTGCATATAATTTAGCTGTTGAACTTTCAGCCATGTAATATTCCCGTGTGGTCTTGCCTGAATAGCCCAGGTTTCCAGGTTCCCTTGTGATACGTCCGGTAACCATGATACCTGACTCATCAAAAAGATAATATCCTGTATGGCCGTTGGTATTTACCTTGATAAGACCATCCTTGGCTGTGTAATACTTATCTGCTACTGTTCCTGCAGATGCCATGGACGGAACATCAGTGTCATCTACCTGAGTGTCTGCTGCTGCCTGCTGTGCATCAACAAGGCCCAGATTCTCTGCTTCTGCTGCATTTCCGGAATCCAACTGAATATCTGTGCTGTCTGCCCCGGTATCTCCTGACTGGATATTTGTGCTGTCTGCCCCGGTATCTCCTGACTGGATATTTGTGCTGTCTGCCCCGGCATCTCCTGACTGGATATCTGCCGTATCAGCGGACTGTACCGCTGCTTTGGCTGAGGATGTTTTGGTCTTTGCCTTTTTCAGCATATATTTGCCGCTTACAGGTTTCCAGTCTGTTATCTTCGCAATAACAACTCCGTTTTTGTCCTTTGCCGCACCAGCCTCTGCCTCCGCTGCATCTCCCGGATCAACCACTTTATCTGTTGATGCCTTCGCAGCCTGAGGTGCGGTCAGATCCTCCGGTTCCCCTGCTGAAAACGAATCTTCCGGTGTTTCTGTAACCTGTGGTACTTCTGTGACCTGTGGTACTTCTGTGATATCCGGAGTTTCTGTGATATCTGGTGTCTCTGTAACCTCCGGTGCCTCTGTGATCTCAGGTGTCTCTGTAACCTCCGGTGTCTCTGTAACCTCCGGCGTCTCTGTAACTGCCGGATCTTCTGTCACTGCCGGATCTTCTGTTTCTGCCGGATCTTCTGTTTCTGCCGGATCTTCTGTTTCTACCGGATTTTCTGTTTCTGCCGGTGTAACTTCCGGAATGCTCTCAGTGGGATCAGATGCTGTATCTGACTGCTGATCTTCCTGAACAGCATCGCCAAATCCATCGTCCTCGCTACCTGCCGCTTCTGTCTGCACCTGCTCTGCGCTGTCGCTGAATACGGAAGCTCCGGCTTCCACTGTGCCGCCAACACATAATGTAAGGCTGAGCAGCATCGCCACAACTCTTCTCTTCACAATAATCCCTCCTGTAATGATTTATGATTATTCCCTGTCATTCACCCAGTCCGCCTTCGATGGAATTCACAAGTGCCTCCAGAGCCTCCTGCTCATCCTCTCCCTGGCATACCAGCGTAATCTCATCTCCACGCTTAACACATGCACCCAGCACACTTAAAACACTCTTGGCATTGGCACTTCCACCATCATACTCAAAGGTGATGGAAGATTTATACCTGATTGCCTCATTGCACAGGATTCCTGCCGGACGAAGATGAAGTCCTGACGGGTTTGTGACCGTTACCTTACGACTGATCATATCCATATCTCCTTGTACATCAGTTATTTCCTGTTTCATCCTCCACATTGGAGACCTTGGAAACCTTGATCTCAACTGTTGCATCTTCAAGAAGCTTGTAACCTTTGGGAAGTGATACCTTCACAGGAACTTCATAGCTTCCTTCTGTCCAGTCATCCGGAGAAATGGATGCCTTCACAGATTCCACATTAAAATCTGAAAGATCTCCGTCATTTGCCTGAACCTTCAGTTCAATCCCGGCTACCTCAAAGGCAAGCTGCAGATCATCCGGTTTTCCTTTTACTTCAATATCTTCTGTTGAAAAATCATATATTTTGCTGCCTTCCGGCAAAATATTCACTGTCACCCAAAGATCGGTGCTGGCTCCTGATGTAAGCATCAGCCCATCCGGCAGCAGTTCTGATATATCGATCTTTTTCTCCACATCATTGCTCTTTCCGGAAATATCAACATTTTCGTTGTCAAGATAAATGGTATTTCCCTGAAGCCTCAGATTCTCAAGCGCCTCATCACTTCCCGCCACACTTAAAGTCTCGGGAACTGTTGTCACACTGTCCACAACATAGCCTTCTGCCGGTTCTCCCACATATCCTGCGCTGATCTTGATATCAGAACGTACCTTCCACAGCTTAGCTGTGACATTCACCTTACCATTGTTATCAAACTTCAGATAACTCATGGAATTGGCTGAAAGCGTATCCTGATTCTTGTCTGTAATGGTCATCTCAGCTCCTGTAACTGTAGTATCCTCAGTAATACCTTCCAGTCTTGAGCTTACATCAACACTCACACTGTCTATCTTACCAACCAGTGTCTCCGGTCCTGTAATCCTTACTTTCGCCGGACTTACCGTGAGAGATGAGATCTCATAACCCTGACCCGGCTTGCTGTCACCGCTGCTGACATTGATGGCAAACTCCTTGGTAACCTTTTTCTCCAGGTGTATGCTCAGGTTCTGCGGTACCACCCTGATATTTTCCTGAAGGATTCCCGGACATGTGGCCATTATGGGGATCATCACCGGATCTGTATCAATGGATTCTGCCTGCTGCAGATCTGCCACCGCCTTGATATCTGTAGATGTAAGCTTGTTCACTGTCTTGCGCTCACCGGTAATATACACGCGGACAGAATTCTCACTGTCATCCTGCATTACCATCTTGCCAAGGCTGTCCACGTAAGCCTCATTGATCACCTGGACATCCGACACCACAAATGATTTGGTAACAATAGGATTATCAACATTCACAACTATGAGCCATACAAGTATGCCCACGATCACCGACATAATCTTCAAAGGGATGTTCTTAAAATTTTTCTTCATGCTTCACTCTCCCTTTCAGCAGATGCCGAAGCTTACTGTTATCAACTACTTTCTTGTTCTGAGCATTGATCAGGATCTCCCGGAGCTGCTTGGATGTCAGTCCCCTGGAAAGCGCCCCATCCTGCGCTACAGATACCTGTCCGGTCTCCTCTGAAACAATGATCGTCAGGGAATCTGTGGCCTCACTGATTCCCACTCCTGCTCTGTGTCTGGTTCCAAGCTGCTTGCTCAGTTCCATATTGTCTGAAAGAGGAAGATAACAGGTTGCTGCCACGATACGGTTTCCTCTCACGATGACCGCACCATCATGCAGCGGTGTATTGTGTTCAAAAATATTAATAAGAAGCTGGCTTGATAAAATTCCATCCACATTGATACCGGTCCGCACATATTCATCCAGACGGATTTCCTTCTCAATGACGATCAGGGCTCCGGTCTTCACCTCACCCATATCAAAACATGCCTTCACCAGCTCATTGATAGTCTTGTCATTAAACCGCTCCTGCACTTCCTTGCCCGAATCAAAAGGAATAATAGTAGAAACGATCTTCTTCTGTCCCAGTTGTTCCAGAGCCTTGCGAAGCTCGGGCTGGAAAATTACGATCACGCCGATCACCAGCACATTGGCAAGATTGCGGACAATCCACAGGATCGTATTCATTTTGAAAATATATGCGACCAGGATAAAAGCAAGGACTACCAGGATGCCTTTCAGAAGAGTATATGCACGCGTAAACTTGATCCACGCCATAAACTGATACACAAAAAAGGAAATCAGTGCGATCTCGATCACATCGATCACACCCAGTCCCGGCAGCGTAAGCTTGCCCAGATATCCTGTGAGATTTGTCAGTATGTTCTCCATAAGCACCCTCCTTTCCCTGATACTGCTTTTATTGTTTGTAATCTGTCAGAGCCTCTGCACTGTACAGCCCCTGAATCCGCTTTTATATTCTTCCGGATGACACAGATCAGAGATCCTTAAGGGACTCCTCAAGTTTCTTCTCAAAATCGATCTTGTCTACCTCCGGAGTCTTTCTCATAGGCGGCTGCTCCGGTGCAGTCTCTTTTACTTCTTTTTTCTCTTTTACAGATGGTGCTGTCTTTTTCTTTGCGGCATTTCTGGCAGCCCTTCTGTGTCCTGGTCCGTCAAAGCCGGAACCGATGGTAACCACATCATCCTCTGCCTTTCTGTCACCGCGGCTGCTGTCACCGTTGATCTTCTTGATGCTGCGCTCAGATGTTGTTACCGCTGCCTTGGGAACAGCTTTCACATAGTAATAATACTCATCATCCTCATACTCCAGACGTTCTGTTCTGCTGTAATCTCCTCCGAAAACAAAAAACTCCAGAATGATTCCAACAACTACTGAGATAACTGTATACAGGATCAGAGATACCATATCAAGCTGTACATTCAGACAGAAATCCCCTGCCAGCATCACAAGGATATAGACAACACCGCCTGCAATAATGGCGATTCTCCACGCATAATCAAAAGCACGGGTACGGAGAAGGTTCACGATCAAAACCACGATCACAAATGCGATCACTGTGATCCACATCCCCCAGTTCTGTACCAGTCCGTCTGCGATCAGCTTCAGCTTCTGTGCTGCTTCCACATCTGCACTTCCAAGGACTGCTGACTGCTGTTTTACAAAACGGATAAAATAATAAATCACAACACCACAGCCTGCCGGAAGAGCGGAAACCGCTGTTCCCAGAAGACCGGCTCCAATAGGCAGAAGTGCCGGTACGCTGAATCCAAAAGAAAGCGGTGTCAGCACGAGCACCACGTTCTGTGAGGAACTGAATCTCAGAAACAGGATCAGCATAAACAGAACCAGCACAAGCATAAATCCCGCCGTCTCGATCCCCACTGCATAACAGTGTCCGATCATCAGGGCAAATCCTACAAATATCATTACAGATGTGGGAAGAATAGAACAGATCAATGCCAGGATCACGATAATAAAAATATTATCCAGTTGTTTCATATATCCCATATTCGCGTTGATCCACAGAAAATAAACAAATGCAAGAACAAATTTCAGTACAGGCATAAGATAAATCTCATACTGTCCGTAAAAATTCTTGATTTTCTGTTTGATTTCAAGTAATGCCGTCATTTTCTATGTCCTCCCGCATTTCCCCGGCCAGATGCCTTTTTTCCTTCATGGCCATAGATTTTTTCCAGTCTGGTGAGATCCTGATAGTATTCCTTCACGCTCTTCTTGGCACGGTGATACTTCACAGAATACTGGATGTAAGTCAAGATTGAATATACAACAAGCACGATCACATAACCGACTACTATATAAATTCCCACAGCGATCAGATTTATCTTATTCACATTATCCATAAGATATTCGCTGAAATATGCTGCAAGCCCTGCAAGTCCCAGCACATAGCCGATCGTCACAAGAAAGAAATTTTTGATCAGTGCAAGACCGATATAGTCACTTCTGTAATACCTGCTCACCGGAAGATAACGTCTGCCCTCACCCTTTTCATACATGGCAAGATGGCTCATTATCTTTACCTTTTCTTCGTTTAACATAGGCAACTCCTTATAAGCTTTTACAAAATTACAAGCAAATCTATTGTAGCATATATCAATACCTATGAAAAGCACTTTTTGGTTGTTCAGTCCCCTCCCATACATACCGTAAGAAAGTATATTTCCGCTGCTCCGGCATCCATAAGACACATTGCCATGGCATCCATGGTGCTTCCTGTAGTGTACACATCGTCCACCACCAGTATCCGTTTTCCCTCCAGATTTTCCGTGACCTGAAAAGCCCTTTTCAGATTTCTTCTCCGTGCATCTCTGTCCAGTTTTTTCTGTGATCTTGTATTTTTAATCTTTCTGACGGTCTGTCCGCTCCAGGGGATACCTGTGTTCCTGCTGACACCACAGGCAATATATTCTGCCTGGTTAAATCCCCTCATCCGCTTTTTTCTCGGATGGAGAGGCACCGGCACGATCAGATCCGGCTTCCACCGTTCCAGCTCCTTTCTGCCGTAAATGCTAAGTGCCCTGGCATAAAAATCACCGTATTCCCTGCATCCGTAATACTTGAATCTTACAATGGAACGCCTCCATTTTCCGCTGTAGAGAAAGATTCCCCTTCCCTCAGTGAAAACATGTTTTCCTTTTCTGCACTCTTTACAGTACTCTTCCTCCTCTTTTACAGGTTTTCCGCATTTCATGCATCTGGCTCCTGTAAAAGGCTTCACCTCCCGGCTGCACTCCCGGCACACCAGGCTGTTCTCTGTCTTTCTCAGTATCTCATGACAGAGAGGACATCTCTGTGGATACAGCATATCCAGAAACAGTTCTGCTATTTTGTTCAAAAGCGTCCTTTCTCCCCGATGGCGCCCTCTTCCTGTTCTGCCAGCTCCCTGATCCTCAGATCCAGGGAACTGTAGCGTTTCTGCTGTGTCTCATTGCGGATCATCTCTGCAAAGGTTCCCTCACTGCCTACCACAGTTACACATTTTCGCGCCCTGGTAACGGCGGTGTAGAGAAGATTCCTGTTCATCAGCATCCTGGGACCTGACAGGATAGGCAGGATCACCGCAGGATACTCTGATCCCTGGGACTTATGTATGGTGACTGCATAGGCAAGCTCCAGTTCTTCCAGTTGCTTAAAGGAGTATTCCGCATGTCTTCCATCCTCAAATTCCACAGAAGCTGTCTCTGCAAAATCATTGATCTCCTTAAGGATTCCTGTATCTCCGTTAAATACTCCCACACCCTTGTCCACAGGTATGTTGTATTTTCCAAGGATCTCCCACTCCAACTGGTAATTGTTCCGGATCTGCATTACCTTATCGCCCTCCCGGAAAAGCTTCTGCCCGATCTCTTTCTCCTTTTTGGAGGTATCCGGCGGGTTCAGATATCTCTGCAGGATCTGATTCATGCGTTCCACTCCCAGAAGCCCCTTACGCATGGGAGTCAGCACCTGGATCTCGTTCCGTGCAGCATCAACATATTTGGGAAGCTTCTCCTGGATCAGCGCGATCACTACACGTATGATGACATCTGCATCATATCTTTTAAGGAAAAAGAAATCCCGGCTCTTGTTATTGATAGCCACCTGTTCTCCCCTGTTGATCTTGTGGGCGTTGACCACAATGTCACTCTCCGATGCCTGGCGAAAGATCTTGGTAAGCTCTACTACCGGAAAACAGCCGCTGTGAATAATATCACGCAGCACATTTCCGGGGCCTACGCTTGGAAGCTGGTTCTCATCCCCCACCAGGATCAGCCTGGTTCCTGCTGTTATCGCAAGAAGCAGTGAATGCATCAGAGCAATATCCACCATGGACATCTCATCAATTATGATCACATCTGCCTCAAGAGGATTCTCCGCATTTCTGTCAAAATGCACTGCCCTGCCTTCCTGCTCCCCCTCCGGCATGCCATTGAGTTCCAGAAGACGGTGTATGGTCTGTGCCTCGTATCCCGTAGTCTCTGTCATTCTCTTGGCTGCTCTTCCTGTAGGCGCAGCCAGTCTCAGCTCCAGCCCTTCCTCCTCAAAATAGCGGATAATGGCATTGATAGTGGTTGTTTTTCCGGTTCCCGGACCTCCGGTAAGGATAAAAAGTCCGTGTTGTGCAGCTTCTGCCACTGCCTTCTTCTGCATTTCATCAAGGACTGTACCTGTCTCCTTCTCAATCCTCAGAATCCTGCGTTCCATTTCCTTCTGGTTCTCCGGACAGAGAATATTCAGTTCACATAACATTCTGGCAGAATTCAGCTCCAGGTAATAAAAACGTGTGGGATAGACAACCGCTCCGTCCTCTGTCTCCCGAACCACCAGCTTTCTGTCCACCACCATATCCATGAGATGTTTCTCCATATAAGAGGGATCTACTCCCAGAAGTGAGGAAGCCCTGGCAAACAGCTCCTCTTCCGGCAGATATGTATGGCCTTCCCCTGAAGCCTGCAATAGAGTATACAACATCCCGCTGCGGATTCTGTAATCTGAATCTGTATGGATCCCGATCCTGGATGCGATCTCATCTGCAATCTTAAATCCCACCCCGCTTATGTCCTCCGCAAGACGATAAGGATTTTCCTGAAGTACACTGTACACAGACTGTCCGTATTTCTGATAGATTTTTGCACCCAGATTCAGGGAAATGCCATACTTCTGCAAAAAGATCATAGCTTTACGCATATCTGCCTTCTCGGCCATCTGCGCTGCGATTTCCCTTGCTTTTTTCTCACTGATACCCTTGATTTCCGCAAGCCGTTCCGGTTCCTCCTCCACGATATGCATGGTATCCTCCCCGAATCTGCGTACGATCCTGGCAGCAAGTGCCGCTCCGATGCCCTTGATCGCCCCGGATCCCAGATAACGTTCCATCGCCATGGTATCCTCCGGCATCTTCTCCGTACAGGTTGAAATCTGAAACTGTTTCCCGTATACAGGATGCTTGATATAATCTCCTGTTGCCTCGATCATGGCTCCTTCTGTCACCACGGAAAGAGTCCCTACGCAGGTCAGATCCTTATTTTCTTCTGTTGTATGCAAAACCATGACTGTATATCCATTGTCATTATTCCTGAATATCACATGGTCTATATATCCTGTAACTGTCTCGCTCATTCATTCCTCCTGATATAGGCAGCTTCCGCAGACACAAGCCCCTGTCTACTGCTCAGCATATATTGGAAACCGGCTTCAGTGCTCTGCCTACCCGAAACGCAGGCTGCTTATCTGCGTTTACAAAAAGGCACTGCCGCAACAGTGCCTGATCTTTACATTTTTGACATGATCTCTGCGTATCTTCCGGTTCCTGCCGCCACCACAAGCATAGCATCCTGAACTGTCAGTGTGTTAACTCCTGTCTTCTGTTCAATGAGAGTGTCCATTCCATGAAGCATCGCGCCGCCTCCTGTAAGAACGATCCCTCTGTCCATAATATCCGCAGCCAGTTCCGGCGGTGTCTTCTCCAGAACTCCGTGGACTGCGTCCACGATCTGCCCGGTAGCTTCCTTGAGCGCAATGCGGATTTCCTCGGAGGTAAGCGTGGCAACCTTGGGAAGTCCTGTAATAATGTTACGGCCCTTAACCTCCATGGTACGTGGTTCTGCCTCCTCGCAGGCTGTTCCGATACGGATCTTGATCTCCTCCGCAACATCAGACCCGATAAACAGGCTGTGTTTTTCCCTAACATAATTCAGGATCGCCTGATCAAAATTATCTCCTGCAACCTTCACAGAACTGGATACCACTACTCCTGCAATGGAGATCACCGCAACGTCAGTAGTACCTGCACCAATATCCACGATCAGATTTCCAAAGGGCTTGGTGATATCAACTCCCGCACCGATAGCTGCCGCAATAGGCTCCTCCACCAGAAATACCTCCCTGGCTCCGGCCTGGTATGCAGCTTCCTCAACAGCCTTCCTCTCGATTTCCGTGATCCCGCTCGGAACACTGATGCTGATCCTGGGCTTTCGGAATGCCCGTCTTCCCATTGCCTGGGCAATAAAGTATTTCAGCATCTTCTCCATAACATTGTAATCTACAATGACGCCACGACGTATCGGCCAGATCACTTCCATGTTGGATGACACATTGCCGGTCATCTGTCTGGCTTCCTCTCCAATGGCTCTTATTTTCTCTGTGTCTTTATCATAAACCACCACAGACGGCTCTCTGAGAACGATTCCCTTACCTGTGGCAAAAACCAGGGAATTTCTCGTTCCCAGATCAATTCCAATATCCCTTGCCGGCATAACTCCTCCTGCCTGCGCCTTCACACCCTGTCTCAGCGCGGTTTCATAACTGATTCTCTTTGGTCTGCTTGTATATACGCGGGATATCCCGCAGTATGCTGGTATTTAATTATATACAAAATTCAGTAAATTGCAACCACCGCATTAGCTGATTCCCGGTGTCTTATGCCTCAGAAGTATCAGATGGCTTATCCTGCTTCAGATATCTGGCCACATATTTACCTGTATAGGATACCGGGCTTGCCGCAACTTCCTCCGGCGTCCCCTTTGCAATGACGGTTCCGCCCTTCTCCCCGCCTTCAGGCCCTATATCGATAATATAATCTGCAGTCTTGATCACATCCAGATTATGCTCAATAACTACCACTGTGTTTCCACCTTCGGACAGGCGTTTCAGAATCTCCACAAGCTTGTGTACATCAGCAAAATGCAGACCTGTAGTCGGCTCATCCAGGATATAGATCGTTTTTCCGGTACTGCGCTTGCTTAATTCTGTGGCAAGCTTGATTCTCTGGGCCTCTCCTCCGGAAAGAGTTGTAGACGGCTGTCCAAGACGGATATAGGAAAGTCCTACATCGTACAGAGTCTCTATCTTTCTTCTGATGGAAGGAACATTTTCAAAAAATCCAAGTGCCTCCTCCACAGTCATATTCAGCACATCATAGATACTCTTGCCCTTATACTTCACTTCAAGAGTCTCCCTGTTATAACGTCTGCCCTTGCACACTTCGCAGGGCACATATACATCCGGCAGAAAATGCATCTCAATCTTGATGATGCCGTCGCCGCTGCACGCCTCACATCTGCCGCCCTTTACATTGAAGCTGAATCTTCCCTTCTTATAGCCTCTGGCCTTGGCATCTGCAGTAGCTGCGAACAGATCTCTGATCTGGTCAAAAACACCGGTATACGTGGCAGGATTGGATCTTGGCGTTCTTCCGATAGGTGACTGGTCGATATTGATCACTTTGTCAAGCTGATCGATCCCCAGAATATCATCATGCTTCCCCGGAATCACCCTGGCTCTGTTCAGATCTCTTGCCAGTCTCTTATACAGGATCTCATTTACCAGGGAGCTCTTTCCTGAACCGGACACGCCTGTAACACAGGTCATGATACCCAGTGGGATGTCCACATTAATACGCTTCAGATTATTCTCTGCTGCACCTCTGATTTTCAGAAATCCGGCTGGTTTCTTCCTGGTCTCAGGTACCGGTATCTTAAGCCTGCCGCTTAAATATGCGCCTGTAACGGATTTCTCACATTTCATCAGATCTTCCGCCGTTCCCATTGCTACCAGTTCTCCGCCGTGTTCTCCTGCCCCTGGTCCGATATCAATAACGCAGTCTGCCGCGCGCATGGTATCCTCGTCATGCTCTACAACGATCAGGCTGTTACCCAGATCCCGGAGACGCATCAGCGCGCTGAGCAGCTTGTCATTATCTCTCTGGTGAAGTCCGATACTTGGCTCATCCAGAATATAGGCAACTCCCACAAGACCGGAACCGATCTGCGTAGCCAGACGGATCCTCTGTGCCTCTCCTCCGGAAAGCGTTCCTGTAGCTCTGCCAAGGGACAGATATTCAAGTCCTACCTCTGCCAGAAATCCCACCCTGGCCCGGATTTCCCTGAGGATCTGCCTGCCGATCAGCTCCTGCTGGCTGGAAAGCTTCATATCTTTAAGAAATTCCACCAGCCGGTCTACCGGCATATTGGTAACCTCGTAGATATTCTTATCTGCCACAGTCACTGCCAGAGATTCCTTCTTCAGTCTCTGTCCCTTACATGCAGTACACGGAGTGATCCGCATAAAACTCTCGTACTCCTGCTTCATGGTATCTGAGCCGGTTTCCCTGTATCTCTGCTCCACATTGCGGATCAGCCCCGGAAAAGCCACGTCGTACACGCCCTCTCCCCTCTGTCCCTTATAGTGAACCTTAACAGAATGTCCGCCAGTTCCGTTAATAAGGATATCCCGGACTTCCCCGGGGTAGTCACAGAACGGCGTATCCAGATCAAATCCGTACTCTCCAGCCAGAGCATCCAGGATCGCCCTGGAAAAACTTCCCGGAGTCGCACAGGACTGCCAGCCGGTCACGGCAATAGCTCCCTCATTGATACTCAGCTTCTTATCCGGTATCATCAGGTCTATGTCAAATTCCATCTTATATCCCAGTCCCAGACACTGGGGGCAGGCTCCAAATGGATTGTTAAAGGAAAAACTTCTCGGCTCTATCTCATCAATGCTGATCCCGCAGTCCGGGCAGGAAAAACTCTGGCTGAAATTCATGGTATGTCCGTCCATGGTATCCACCACCAGAAGTCCGTCGGCCAGTTCCAGAACGGTCTCTATGGAATCGGACAGACGCTTCTCGATACCGGGCTTCACGATCAGACGGTCTACAACGATCTCAATATTATGTTTGATATTCTTATCCAGACTGATATCCTCAGAAAGCTCATAGAGACTTCCGTCAATCTGAACACGGACATAACCGCTGCGCCTTGCCTGATCCAGAAGCCTGGCATGAGTTCCCTTACGTCCTCTCACCACAGGAGCAAGAAGCTGGATCTTCTGACGTTCCGGAAGTCCCATGATCTGATCTGTCATCTGGTCTACCGTCTGTTTACTGATCTCCCGTCCGCATTTCGGGCAGTGGGGGATGCCGACTCTGGCGTACAGAAGCCTGAAATAATCATAGATCTCTGTCACTGTACCAACTGTGGAACGTGGATTCCTGTTGGTAGACTTCTGATCAATGGAAATAGCAGGAGGAAGTCCCTCGATGCTCTCCACATCCGGTTTCTCCATCTGTCCAAGGAACTGTCTCGCATAGGAGGACAGGGATTCCATATATCTTCTCTGGCCTTCTGCATAGATGGTATCAAAAGCCAGGGATGACTTGCCGGAACCGCTGAGTCCCGTAAGTACTACAAATTCATCTCTTGGAATATCCACGCTGAGATTCTTCAGGTTATTCTCATTGGCTCCGCGTATTCTGATAAAACGATTCTTCTCTCTTACTTCTGCTGACATAGCCGCCTCAACTTTCTCTCTGGTTTCCTGTATCATCCAGGTTTCTATACCTGAAACTTTGTTTCTTACAGGATATCACCAGAACATCCGTTCGTCAATACTTAAATCAGAAAATCTGCCATCACTGTATTACTTACATGGATCCCTTTTCTTGTAAGGAAAATCCTGCCGTTTTTTTCCCGTAGAAGTAACAGATCTTTATATTTTTTCAGGACTTTTCCGTAAACTTCTTCAATGTCCCGGTCAAAGCACTGACGGAATTTTTCTCTCTCCACTCCATCTGTCATCCGCAGGCCAAGGAACATAAATTCAGCCATCTTGTCCTCTATGGTAAGCTTTTCACTGTTTACCCTTATTTTATCCGGTCTGCCACTTTTTATAAGATATTCTTCCATATCTGAGGTATTGGAAAAACGTTCATCTCCGAGAAGTGAAGAAGCGCCAAGCCCAAGCCCAAGATAATCTGTCCGCTGCCAGTAGCCTTTATTATGGCGGCAGGCAAACCCCGGCTTTCCATAATTGGATATCTCATACTGGCGGTATCCGTATTCTCCCAGGATTGAGACAGTATCCTCATACATCTCATACTCCTGGTCCTCATCCGGAAGATCCAGTTCCATATCCGCAAAAGGAGTTCCTTCCTCAATAATAAGACTGTATGCGGAAATGTGCTCCGGACCCAACGCTGCCACTGTACGCAGATTTTCCCTCCAGCCCTCCGGCTTCTGCCCCGGAATGGCAAACATCAGATCCACATTGATGTTAGAAAATCCCACTTCCCGTGCATTGCTGTAATTTTCAAGAAATTCCCCCCAGGTGTGTATCCTTCCCAGTTTTTTCAATTCCTGTTCTTTTGGTGACTGGAGCCCCATACTCAGCCTGTTCACCCCGTGGCTTCTGTAATCTTTCAGCTTTTTCATGGACAAAGTCCCCGGATTGGCTTCGATTGTGATCTCAGCGTCCGGGGCCATCATAAACTTTGTCTGTATCTCATCCAGAATCTCACCTGTAAGTCTGCTGTCCGGCACAGAGGGAGTTCCCCCTCCCATAAAAACCGAAACTACCGGTCTCCCGGAAAAATCCTCCACATTCCGGATTTCTTTTTTTAATGCCTTAAAATACGCCTGCTGCCGTTCCTCACCGGAGGGACCGGAAAGGAAATCACAGTAGGCACATTTTTTTACACAGAAGGGGATATGAATATAAATTTCCAGAGGTTCCCTGCTGCTATTCCTCATCCTGTCCATCCTCCTGATCTGCCAGGCTGTAGTCGTCCGAGACATAAGCATCAGAGGAATCGCCTTCACCTGATGACGAATCAGATGTGCCATCACCAGATGCCTCCGGAGCTGCTGTTACCGATTCCGGAGCTGTTCCCGGATTCTCCATCAGATATTCATTGACCATAGTCAGGTTTCCATTGACAGTCACAGCATCCGGATCTGTTTCCCGGGGATTTGGTGTTACTGTGGGTTCAGGAGCTGTACTGATATGGATCACCTTGTCCTCTTTGCTGCTCTTTTTACTTTTTCCACAGCCTGCAAAAAGCCCCGCAGCCATCATCACCATACCTGCGGCAAAAAACAGTTTTTTTAATTTTTTCACAGTATCTCTCCTATTTATCATCAAGCTTGAGAACACTCATAAATGCTTTCTGCGGAATCTCCACGTTGCCTACCTGGCGCATGCGCTTCTTACCTTCCTTCTGTTTCTCAAGAAGCTTCTTCTTACGGGAGATATCACCACCATAGCACTTGGCAAGTACATCTTTTCGCATTGCTCTTACTGTCTCTCTTGCAATAACCTTGCTTCCGATTGCTGCCTGGATAGGAATCTCAAAAAGCTGACGGGGAATCTCTTCCTTAAGCTTCTCACACATCTTACGTCCGCGCTCATAAGCTGTATCTGCATGGACGATAAAGGAAAGTGCATCCACCTCTTCTTTATTTACAAGGATATCAAGTTTCACAAGTTCACTTCTCTCGTAACCGTCAAGCTCATAATCCAGAGATGCATAACCTCTGGAACGGGATTTCAGCGCGTCAAAGAAATCATAGATGATCTCGTTAAGCGGCAGTCTGTATTTCAGAAGGGCACGCGTTTCCTCCATATACTCCATTCCCTCATACTGGCCTCGCCTCTCCTGGCACAGATCCATGATAGCCCCGATAAACTCTGTAGTCACCATGATCTCAGCCTTCACCATAGGTTCCTCCATGTACTCGATCTCAGAAGGATCCGGAAGGTTGGTCGGGTTGGTAAGCTGGATCACCTCACCGTTTGTCTTGTAAACTTTGTAAATAACACTTGGTGCTGTTGTCACAAGATCCAGATTGTACTCTCTCTCCAGACGTTCCTGGATGATCTCCAGGTGGAGAAGCCCCAGGAATCCGCATCGGAAACCAAAACCAAGTGCAACGGAAGTCTCCGGCTCATAGTAAAGAGAGGCATCATTTAACTGCAGCTTCTCCAGAGCATCACGGAGGTCTCCGTATTTGGCGCCATCTGCCGGATAAAGGCCGCAATATACCATAGGATTAACTTTTTTGTAACCCGGAAGAGCCTCTGCACATGGGTTTTCCGCATTTGTCACTGTATCACCCACACGGGTATCACGTACATTCTTGATGCTGGCTGTAATATATCCTACCATTCCTGCTGTCAGCTCATCACATGGAATAAACTGGCCTGCACCAAAATATCCTACTTCCACTACCTCGGTGGTAAATCCGGTAGCCATCATATGGATCGGTGTGCCCTTTTTTACTGTACCATCTATTACCCTGCAAAATACAATAACACCTTTGTACGGATCATATACAGAGTCAAAGATCAGCGCCTTAAGAGGAGCGCTCACATCTCCTGCCGGTGCCGGGATCTTATGTACGATTTCCTCAAGCACCTGATCTACATTCAGTCCGGTCTTGGCAGAGATCCTCGGTGCATCCTGGGCTTCCAGTCCGATCACATCCTCGATCTCATTGATAACCCGCTCCGGCTCTGCACTTGGAAGATCGATCTTGTTAATAACAGGAACCACATCCAGATCATGATCCAGTGCCATATACACATTGGCAAGGGTCTGAGCCTCGATTCCCTGGGCCGCATCAACCACAAGAATGGCTCCGTCGCAGGCTGCAAGGCTTCTGGAAACCTCATAGTTAAAATCGACATGTCCCGGCGTATCGATCAGATTGAAAATATACTCCTCACCGTCCCTGGCCTTATATACAATACGTACTGCCTGGGATTTGATGGTAATTCCACGCTCTCTCTCAAGGTCCATATTATCAAGAACCTGCGCCTGCATCTCTCTTTCTGTGAGAAGACCTGTCATTTCGATGATACGGTCCGCAAGGGTTGATTTACCATGATCAATATGGGCGATAATACAAAAATTACGAATCTTACTCTGGTCTATCATTCAGGAAATCCTCCTATATTTCTCTTGTTATGTAAAGCGGACAGTCCCGTTCCGCTTTCCTGTATAATTATGAACATAAAGCGATTGCGTTCATATCATATCATACTTCACCCGGTTTTGTCACCGCCTTTCAATACCCTGTTTAAGATATCCGCAAAAGGTTCCATGGCATTTTTTACCTCCTGCACAGTATTGGTCTGAGCGCCTGCTTCCAGAAGAAGTGCCCGTGGCTTCAGATGAAGATTGTACCGCAGCCCTGCCAGGTAGATCCCCCGGTAAAATTCCGGATAAAACATGGCCGCCTGATATTCCAGTTGAAAGGAAAATGCCAGGTTATCTTCTATGTAGGGATTTGGCAGATAATCTACATTTCCCTGGTTCACTGTATAGCTCAATCCATTGTAAAAAAGGATCTGAGCTGTGGGTTTTCCATTTATTTCTGTTACAAGATGACGTTCTTCCGGCACTCCGTCCCTGTGAAGGTCAATAACTACCTGGATCTCCGGATGTTCCTGAAGGACCGGCTCCACAGCTTCCCTGGCGTAGTCGTAGGCTTTGCTTCTGTCAAGCCGGCCGCTCATCATGTCAAAAGCGTCCGTTATATGGAGAACCTGATATCCATAGGTTTCTTCCAGGATCTTTACAAGATAATTCCCCACTCCCACAATGGTATCCTCCACCTCGCCTTCCCTGGAATCTGAAAAAGTTTCCTGGGAATGGCTGTGGTAAATAAGGATCTGCGGAGCACTGCTATCCTGTTTTATGGACAGGTCTTCCCGGAGAAAACGCTCTGCATCAATCTGTTGTGCATCTGTAGCCGTATTGGAATCCACGATAAAAAACTGGTTCATCACATAATCGTAATCCTGAAGGCTTTCCGGAGAAAGATCGATCACCGGATGTGCTGCAGCTCCGGCAGACGCAGACGCCGTAGCTGAATCGCTGCCTGATCCTTCCACCTGACTGCGCTCCTGATTCCCTGCCTGCTCCCCGTCCCCGGTTTCCGCAGTTCCAGCAGCTCCAGGCTGTTCCTCTGCCGGCTCTCCCGTTTCCGTTTCAGCCGACTCATCTCCAGATATGTCTTTTGCCGGCTCTCCCGTTTCTGCCCGGCTCCCGGACTCAGCCGCGCTTTTACTGTTTTTCCCTGTTTCCTCCAGGTTCTCCGATTCTTCCTTCTTCCCATTCCCCCTGTTTTTTTCCTCTTCCGCCTTATCTTCTTCAGGGTTGTCCTCCTCTGCAATAAGCAGTTCCTCCTGCTTCTTCCTGTTTTCCTCCTGAATCCGGCTGCTTAAATATTCCCCGTTTTTCCGGGCAAGAAGTTCCTCTGTCTCAGGATCTTTTACAGCCCGGTCTTTTACAGCTTTTTTTTCCAGAAAGCTGTACAGTGGAAGCTGCCTGTACACATTCCCCTGACGGAAAAGCTCCGCCGGAAATACAGCCAGCATACCCATAAAGATCAAACTGAGAAATACGCAGAATGTTTTCCGGATACCAGTCACACCATCACCTCTTAAGATAATCTATGACAGACTCTCCTGAATTATACTGCCGGAAAAAGCCATGTTCAGCCCTTCCGATATGGTAAAGCTCAAATACTTCACAGTCTCATCCACATCCTTTGGTGTCACAAACATGGCATGAAGCTTCGGGGAGATCATATCCTCAAGGAAAGCCCGCTGTTCTTCCTCCTCCAGGACCTGTAGCACATCTGTCATGGAATCATGGACAATGGTTCCTGCATCCACTACGGTAGGCACTCCGATGCCTATCACCTTTACCTGCAGGTTATCCTCATTTAATCCAACCCGGTTATTTCCCACACCAGACCCCGGACTGATCCCTGTATCTGTTATCTGGATGGTTCTGCTGAGCCTGGATATACTCCTTGCAGCCAGCGCATCGATGGCTATGACCAGATCCGGCTTTGTCTCTGATACGATTCCCTGTATGATCTCTGAAGTCTCCATTCCGGTCTGCGCCATGACCCCGGGTGCGATTCCGCTTAGCCTGTGCATCTTTTCACTCCCTGTACTCTTCAGGCCATATTCCCGGATAAGGTGTCTGGTCATCCTTAAATTTCCCACCACCTTAGGTCCCAGGGAATCTGCTGTGATCTCCTGGTTTCCAAGACCTACAACAAGAACAGACTGCTCCGCCTCAAGATCTGCAAGCTGTCCGATATGCCTAGCGATCTCCCTGGAAATTTCCCTGTGATAATCCTCATCTGCAACAGACAGATTGGGAGCTTCTATGGTAATATAAGTTCCCTGCGGTTTTCCCATGGTTTTTGCCCCGTTTTCTGTCCGGATATGCACCACAGTGATCCGGATGTCCCGTTCTTCATCGTAGCTTTCCCTGACCTCCACTCCCCGAAGTTCCACGCTCTCCTGTACAAATCGTTCCCTTGTCTCCAGTGCCAGATCCGTTCTGATTCCATAAGTTCCCGTCATCACCACATCCTTTTTTTAATCAATGCCCTATACTTTCCTGTTCTCCAGAGCGTGTTTGAAAAACCATTCCGGCAATCCGCACGCCCCACTTTGAGGTATATTTCACCTGAATTCTGTTGTCGTAGTAGTATCCCTGTTTTTCCGAAAAATACCCGCGATTTTGCAGTTTGATATCATTGTAATAATTTTGCAGGATTTTATAATAATTTTTTCAAAAAAACATTGACATTTTTTGTTTTATGAGATATAGTATATAAGCATGTTTCATAGGAGCGCCCGTGTCTGTTCCTGTGGAAATGATAATTTTATCATATTTTATAGGAATCGGAGGTGTACGAATTGGCTAACATTAAATCCGCTAAGAAGAGAATCTTAGTTAACAGAACTAAGGCTGCAAGAAACAAAGCTATCCGTTCTGCTGTTAAGACTTCCATTAAGAAAGTTGAGGCTGCAGTTGAGAATAAGGATAAGGCTGCTGCAGAGGTTGCTCTTAAGGACGCGATCTCCACAATCAGCAAGGCTACATCCAAGGGCGTATATCATAAGAACAATTGCGCCAGAAAAATTTCCCGTCTTTCCAGAGCTGTCAACAGCATTGCGTAACAGACCAGAGATTTTAGTTATAAGCTTATAATTAAAAGAGAGACAGTCACACCGTCAGTGACTGTCTTTTTTGTATACCTTCATCAAAAAGGAGGCCCAGCATGAACCAGCACCCTTTTACATACAGACTCATACGCAGCAACCGCAAAACTCTGGCCATTCAGGTCAGTTCCTGCGGCCAGGTTACTGTACGTGCTCCGCGGACAATGTCCCAGGAAACTATCCATAGCTTTCTCACAGAAAAAGAAAGCTGGGTCCTTAAGCACCTTTCCCGCGCCCAGTCCGCTCCCATCCCTGTCACGCCGCCTCCCATTTCTGATTTCCGACGCAGGAATTATATGGAATCTGCCCGCAGGATCATCACCAGAAAAGCAGCTTTCTATGCATCAGAAATGGGGGTTACCTACGGCCGTATCACAATCCGCGAGCAGAAAACCCGCTGGGGAAGCTGCTCCTCCAACGGGAACCTGAATTTCAACTGGCGGCTCATCTTCGCCCCTGAGGATGTTATTGATTATGTTGTAGTTCATGAACTCGCACACAGAAAGCAGATGAACCACTCACCTGCCTTTTACAGGGTAGTAGCATCTGTTCTCCCTGATTACCGTGAACCCCAGGAATGGCTCCGCACAAACGGTATGACTCTCTGGCAGAAGCCCTGAATAAAACAGACACTCACTTCCCCGTCCCGCTGCTTCCTGTGCACCGGAAGCAGAGAGACGCTTATCTTACGTCCGACAGGAACTTCTGTCTCCTCCCCGGGTCCTCAGTTTCTCCCGGAGCTGTACTTTACGATCAGCAACTCTACGCTGAGCACATCCCCCAGTCTTCCGGTCTTTACCGCTTCCTCCGCATCCACAAAATCCCTCACCGCATTTTCCAGTTCCTCCTCCGTGTAAGATCTGGCACAGGCCGACAGCCCGCGCACCACGAAAGAAGGCACGCCGATCCTGGATGCGATCTCTGTCTGAGATGCACCCTCATTTCCAAGTTTCTTGGCAAGAAGGATCTGGCGGAACTGCTTTGCAAGGAGAAACAGGATACGCATAGGCGGTTCCTTAAGTGTCAGAAGGTCATAATAAAGGTCCAGTGCACGTTTCTGATTTTTTTCTGTAACAGCACGCACCATATCAAAAATCTTATTTGTAGTCCGGGTTGTGCAAACTGCACGGATATCCTCTCCGTTCACAACATCCCTGCCCTCTGTATAGCAGATCAGTTTTTCCAGTTCCATTCTCAGATTCCCCATATCAGTCCCGGTCATGGCAAGAAGAAGCTCCACATCTCTCTGGGTGATCTTCCTTCCGTTCTTTCCAAGAATTCCCGCAGCCCAGCGCACCAGCGTCTTTTCATCCTGCTCTGCAAATTCCCCGATGCTTCCGCAGGCCTTCACAGCCTTGTACATACGGCTTCTCTTGTCCACCTCAGACTCACAAAATATAAGGTAAAGATATTCCGGCAAAGCCTTCATATAATCCACCAGCTCATCGCACTTATTTTTGAAAAATCCCGTATCCTCCAGCAGAACCACTCGCCGATCCGCAAAAAAAGGCATTGTCTCAAAAAGATCGATCAGCTCCTTCACATTGAGGCCCTTTCCCTCAAAACGGCTGAAATTCATAGTATCCTCATCCGGGTTCAATGCTTTTACCAGATTATACTTGTACTGCTGTTTCAGATAAGCTTCTTCCCCATAAAGAAGATAAACCTGCCTGAACTGTCCTGATTTTATGTCTTCCTGAATATTTTTCAACACTGATACTCCTTATCTGCTCACTTTTTCCACAGTGATCACCGGATCTTCTTTACAGAATCCCGGCAGATCAGCCTGGGCTTCAGCCGGATCTTCTCCGGATATCCGGAATAATCTCCCTGTATCCTTTTGTTGATCAGGCTGCATGCGGTATCTGCCATTTTTTCCAGCGGCTGCGCAACCGTGGTCAGCTTGGGCCGTACCATGACTGACAGTTCAAAATCATCAAACGAAACAACTGAAAGTTCCTCCGGAACCCTGATTCCCAGGTTATGGATCGCCGCCATGGCACCAAGGCACAGATCATAATTGGCTATAAAAACCGCCGTAGGTTTCTGTTCCAGCTCCCATAACCTGCAGATTCCCTCATATCCGTCCTTATAACTAAACTCCCCCTCAATAAGATATTCACTGTATACCGGATAATCATAATCCTCCATAGCTCTCATAAATCCCCGGAAACGCTCTCTGGCTGTAGCCTTACGTTTCTCCGGTCCTTCCAGCATGGCGATCCGTCTGTGTCCTGCCTTGATCAGATATTCTGTTGCCAGATATGCGCCTCCACAGCAGTCCACCATCACACAGTCTACATTTTCCCTGCCACTGCCGCTCTCCAGCATAACTACAGGGATCTGCTTTTCCCCAACGTATCTCAGGAACTCCAGATCATAATTCTCCGGAGTGATCAGAAGTCCATCCACGCCACGGTCCACCAGATACCGCACCAGTTCATCTGCTTTGGCATCGCTCCAGCCTGGACTTACATAGTTCAGGGAATATCCCTCTTTCCTCAGCTTCGTCTCCACCTCTCCCAGGATCGAAGCTGTATGGGGATTGTTAATGCATCCACCCATAACACCGATCATATAAGATCTGGAGGTTCTGAGTCCCCTGGCTGCACTGCTGGGAACATAACCAAGCCTTTTGATCGCATCTTCAATGAGGATCCGGTTTCTCTTACGCACCGTTCCTCCGTTCATATATTTTGAAATTGTAGAAATTGCCAGATTTGTCTCCCTGGCCACGTCTTTAATCGTAGCCGCCATATTTTCACCTTACCTTTTTATCATTATTTTCTCCTCAGATGAAGTCAATCCAATCCGATATTCGCAATCTGCAGGAGGCCTCCCTGATCTGGTTGAATTTTCTGTCATTTCGCTCTGCCTTTGATACAGATTTACTTTTTTAGATTATAGCACACCCTTCTCCTTTGCAACAACCCCATTTGACTTTCCGCCAAAATCGTGCTACTGTGTGTAGGTATATACTGAAAGGAGTGTTCTATCCATGAACAAAAAAAGCAAAGTAACAAACAATCTTAAAACTGCAACTACAAAAGCCAGATCCACTGTCAAAAATACAGTAGAAAAAATCGAAGCTTCACCGGCAGCAGAGAAAACTGTTCAGGCTGTCAAAAAAGTAACTGATACAGTTGCTGCCAAAGCACCTGAAGTTGTAGAGGAAGTTAAGAAAACAGTGACCGGTCCTAAGATCAGCGGTATTACACTTGAAATTTTTGAGACATCATTTTCTATGGACACTCTTGAAGCAGCAGTAAAAAAAGACATCGAAACCAAAGAGCTCAAAGGCAAAGACATCCAGGTTTATGTTAATGCTGAAGAAAGAGCTGCTTATTACACAGTAGACGGACAGGGTTCTGACGATTACAGGATCGACCTGACCACTCTTTAATCCTGCTATGAGGGCCACGATCAAAGACATTGCCAGGGAAACAGGGCTTTCTGTGGCAACCATCTCAAAATATCTGAATAACAAAAGAATAACCGAGGAGAACCGTATCCTTATTGAGGAAGCCATTGAAAGGCTGAACTATATCCCCAGCCGTACGGCACGTACACTCCGCGCCAAGAAGACCAGGACCGTTGCGATCCTTATCTCCAACCTGGCAAACTATTTCTGGGGACCTGTGCTCAGTGCGGTTTCACAGTTTTTTATGCAATATGATTATACGGTGATCACCAGTGCCTTTGTCTGTGACCCCAAGATCGAGCAAAGTGTTGTACAGGATCTGATCTCCCAGCATGTAGACGGGGTTGTTCTGCTTCCATTTGACAGATATGACCAGTGTTACTGTACACTTCAGGAGGCCGGAATCCCGGTGGTCATCCTTGACCAGATTCCGGCTCATCTGGAGCACTATCCTGTAGATGTTGTTCTTTCCGACAATGTTCAGGGCAGTCGGCTTCTTGCCGAGTATCTTCAGAGCAGGGGACATACAGACATTTGTATTCTGGGCAAAGCCGAGAACTCCTACACTGTAGAACAGCGTATCCGGGGCTTTACAGAGATCTTTCCCGAAAGCAGGAATGATTTTTTCCTGAAAACCTCGCCGCTTCGTTTCGATCACTCCGAAGAAGTCATCAACACAGGCCGCAAATTACTGCGTAACATCCTGCATATGGAGAACAGGCCCAGCGCAATTTTCATTACAAACTATCTGGTAGCCCTGGGAAGTCTTGTGGAAGCCAGCACCTCAGGTGTTGATATCCCGGAAGATCTTTCCGTTGTTGTATTTGACGATGATCCGTTATTCCGCAGCATGCACACTCCGATCACCTGCGTGGCACAGGATCTTACCAGCATAGGACATATCGCAGCAACTATTTTGTACCGGCGTATCCTGGGAGATTTTGAGGATTTTCCTGATATCCGGATGGTTCCGGTGAATTTCAGAGAGCGTTCTTCAGTGAAATTACTGAAAAAACCATAACTGTAATTTACCCGGGGCAGCTCCTTTGAGGTTGCCCGGGTATAAAAAAGTAATACAGAACACAAATATCCACTTTGCAAAAAATGCACAGATCCCGGGATTTCCGGTCTGTGCATTTTTATTTTCTGATCTTTTTACTGGATTTTTTTGATCCAGTCACGGGAGCAGCCTACAGCGGCTCTCCAGCCTTTTACTCTCTTCTGGCGTTCTTCCTCCTCGATCTGCGGACGGAATATCTTATCTACAACACGGCTCTCCAGCACTGCCTCCTTACTTTCCCAGAAGCCCACTGCCAGGCCCGCCAGATATGCGGCTCCAAGAGCTGTAGTCTCAATACATTCCGGACGCTCTACCGGCACATCACTGATATCTGCCTGAATCTGCATAAGAAGATTATTTGCACTTGCACCACCATCTACTCTCAGAGTTGTAAGATTGATCCCGGCATCAGCCCTCATAACATCCATAACATCATTTACCTGATAAACCAGTGATTCAAGTGTCGCTCTTACAATGTGATATTTATTCACTCCACGGGTCAGTCCCACAATAGTTCCACGTGCATACTGATCCCAGTAAGGCGCTCCAAGTCCTGTAAACGCAGGAACCACATAACAGCCATTGGTATCCTTCACCTTACCTGCAAAATATTCCGTATCTGAAGCAGAATCTACGATCCGAAGCTCATCTCTCAGCCACTGGATCGCAGCGCCAGCCACAAAAACAGAACCTTCCAGAACATATGTCACTTTTCCATCAAGGCTCCAGCCAATGGTAGTAACAAGGCCATTATCAGAAAACACAGGCTTCTCTCCTGCATTCATCAGCATAAAGCATCCGGTTCCATATGTATTCTTTGCATCACCCTTCTCAAAGCATGCCTGTCCAAACAGTGCAGACTGCTGGTCACCGGCAGCTCCGGATACCGGGATCCTTCCTCCGAAGAAGGACGGATCTGTCTCACCGTAGATCTCACTGGATTCCTTTACCTGAGGAAGCATACATCTGGGAATATCCAGCTCTTCCAGGATCTCATCATCCCATTCCAGGGTATTGATATTAAACATCATGGTCCTTGAAGCATTGGAATAATCAGTTACATGGACAGCGCCCTTGGTCAGCTTCCAGATCAGCCATGTCTCCACTGTACCAAAAAGAAGTTCTCCCCTCTCAGCACGTTCTCTGGCCCCTTCCACATGATCCAGGATCCATTTTACTTTTGTGGCGGAAAAATATGCATCAATGACAAGACCTGTTTTTTTGCGAAATTTTTCCTCAAGCCCCTTTGCCTTCAGGCTGTCACAGAACTCCGAAGTACGTCTGCACTGCCACACAATAGCATTGTATATCGGCTGCCCTGTATTCTTATCCCATACAATAGTAGTCTCTCTCTGGTTGGTGATTCCGATCGCAGCAATATCCTCCGGCTCAGCCTCTATCTGATTCATCGCTTCTCTGGCAACCGAAAGCTGTGTTGACCAGATCTCACTGGCATCATGCTCTACCCAGCCAGCTTTGGGAAATATCTGTGTAAATTCTTTCTGTGCAACACTGCAGATCTGTCCGTTTTTGTTAAAAAGGATACATCTGTTGCTGGTTGTACCGGAATCCAGTGCCATAATATATTTTGCCATGTAAAAACCCTCCTGCTTCTCAAATGTGCCTCTCCTTTGAGACTTACAACTCCCATACATCCGGATTGGTACTGGAAACCGCAGCCACCCCCGCAGCCAGCGCTCCCATTACATCCTCTTTATCCGAGATCAGACCTCCCGCGATCACAGGAACCTTGCTGATCTGACATATCTTCGTAAGGATCTTCGGCATCAGTCCCGGCAAAACTTCCACAACATCAGGCAACTGATCATGCTGAGAACCCAGGCACTCAATATTCTTGAGAGCCATGGAATCAATCAGAAAAAAGCGCAGGACTGTGTACATTCCCAGCTTTTTGGCCCGGTTGATCATAAACGCCTTTGTGGAGATGATGCCGTCCGCCCGAACATCCTCACAAATATAATCTACGGAAACTTCCTTCGCTGTCAGCCCTGTGATCAGGTCTATATGTACCATGGCAATCTTACCCGCTTCATGGATACGCTCCACAATCCCCCCTATGGAACGGATATCTCCATATAAAATAAATATAACCGTAAGTTCTTCACGGTTCAGACAGTTCCGAAGCCCTTTGTCATCTTTGACAGCCGCAATGATCGGATTCGCTTCCACTGCATCCAGAAATTCCCTGCTCATATTCTACCTCACTTCATATAGCATTTATCCGGACAGATCCCCCGCATGTTCTTATCCGGATATCTTCGCAAAACTGTTCAGTCTTTTTGTTTCTGCGCAGGACTGAATAGTTATTTTATACAATACTTACAGGCATACCGTAGGCATGCCTGTAAGTATTGTACCAGTTTCCTGCTATAAAAGCCAGTAGGATTTGTATTATTTTTACAAATGATGTTTATCTCTTATTTTTCAAACGGGAATTTGAACTGTGTAAGTCCGTACTCGTCACGAAGTCCGATAAACTCTTTCTGTACAGCCTCTGTTACCGGAACTCCCTTGTCTTTACGATACATCCATACATCGTACTCTTTCTCGCCTGCTGTATAGATACGCTCCTCTCCTGGTGCTTTCTCAGATCCTCTTAAGTCTCTTAAGATATCGCCACAGGTCTTCTTAAATGCTTCTGCGCCCATGAATGCTTCTGTATCAATAGCGATGAAGAAGTGTCCAAGGTGATATGGACGGATGCTTCCATCTTCATTCTTTCCTTCCAGTGCTCTTAAGAAGATACCGGACTGAAGTGCTGCGGAAAGGATCTCAACAACTGTGGAATATCCGTATCCTTTATATCCTCCTGTGGTCTCGCCAAATCCACCGAGAGGTGCAAGTGCAGCCTGTTTGTTACGGATTTTCTTCAGGATCTCAACACTGTCTGTAAGTACCTCGCCTTCTCTGGACATTACCAGTCCCTCCGGTGTATCATGTCCGATACGTGCATAGTACTCGATCTTACCATTCTGAATAACAGATGTAGCACAGTCAAGTGTGAATGGGAACGGCTCGTCTGTCGGCATACTGAATGTCAGCGGGTTGGTTCCAAGCATATTCTCAACACCAAATGTAGGTGCTACAGAAGGTCTTGCGTTTGTTCCGCTGATACCGATCATGTTCTCTTTTGCAGCAAGGTTTGTCCAGTAGCCTGCGATTCCATAGTGGGAAGAGTTACGTACTGCAACCATACCCATGCCATATTTATGTGCTTTCTCAATACACATATCCATAGCCTTCTTGCTGGCAACCATACCCATACCATCATTAGCATCAATAACTGCTGTGGTAGGTGTCTCTTTGATGATGTCAATCTTTGTAACCGGGTTCAGGATGCCTGCTTTGATACGGTCGATATAGATCGGTTTGAAACGGTTGCAGCCATGGCTCTCAATACCACGACGGTCACTCTCCATAAGTACATCTGCACAAAGTCTTGCGTCCTCTTCCGGTACTCCCACCTTCATGAAAACTGCTGTCATGAAGTCGTCTACCATTTCCCAGGAAATAAAAGGTCTTGTTTCTTTCTCCATTGTATTGTCCTCCATTTACATTATATAATTAGTTTATTGCTTACTTTTTATATTCCGGCAGGAATATTCCTGTTTTGTCAGTCCTCGTCAGCCACATCTCTGCCCTTGTCCGGGAAGTTGGTGATAATGGAATTTACGCCCCATTTCTTCATTCTGCGCATATCCTCTTCTTCATTGACTGTCCATACATTCACACCTACGCCATTCTGTGAGCAGCTTATCACATGCTCTTCTTTCAGATATTTAAGGTTCGGGTGGTAATACTGTACGTCACAGGTTCTGGCATAAACACCTGCGTTATCTACAAATGTATCAACCAGGAAACCTCCGGCAATAGTCTCGTCATTCTCTCTGCAGAGAACAATGGATGCGTTATTAAAGGATGAAAGTATGATCCTGTCCTCAAGTCCATACTCACAGATCATGTCAATGACTTTCTGTTCCATTCCGCCATAGTAATAAACACTGTTCTTCAGCTCAATATTGGTGATCAGTCCTTCTTCCTCAGACATCCATTCCAGGTATTCCCGAAGTGTCGGGATTGTAAGCCTGCCATATTTACCCTCAAATTTATCCGGGTAGCTGCAGTCCAGCTTGCACAGCTCGTCATAAGTCATATCACGGATATAACCTGTACCGTCTGTAGTTCTGTCCACCTTCTCATCGTGCATGATCACTGGCACCAGATCCCTGGTGAGCTGTACATCAAGCTCAATACCGTCGCAGTCAGCCTCTACAGCCTTCTTAAATGCCAGCATTGTATTCTCCGGATATTTTCCACTGAAACCACGATGTGCAAATACTTTCATGATGATTCATCCTCCTAACGATCACATTAGCATTTTTAACAATTTCTATTCGAAGTATATCATATTTTTCTATGTATTTCAACAGTTTTTCTTTGTTTTTACTTATTTTTTTGTTGATTTTTAATAATATTTTACAATAAAATCGCTTTATTTTTATCTCAATTGCATAATTTACACATCAGGAATAAAGTGGCTGTTTATGTATCTTTCCACCACTTTTTCCCGTGATTTTTTTTACATGGATTTTACAAAAAGGTTTATTATTGCATAAAAATAACCGACATAAAAACGCACTTGTCCACACGTTTTCATGCCGGTCTCTTATCTCAATGGCATATCTAAAAGTTAATATAATTATATCAGACTATTCCATAACTTTCAAGATTATTTTTGTAAAATATATTTTAAATCTCTTCTACAGAAAGCACACCATCCTGCTGCCTCGCTTCACGGAAAACCGTATGTCTTGCTTTCCACCTGGCAGCCTCCAGTGTTGCCTGGATCACAATACTCTGTGTTTTTGATTTTTTCTTAATAACCACTACATTGGATATGATAATGTCCTCTTCCCGCAGCTTCTTGATCGCCGTCCCCATCTTATCTTCATTTTCAAATTCCATATACACATCATAGGTATTGGAATGTTCCTCCACATATGCCTCAATAAATTTCGCATATTTAAACACCAGCATAAGGCCAATGGTGGTAAAACATGCACCACTGTAGAATCCGATACCTACTGCCAGTCCTATACAGGCAGATGTCCACAGGCTGGCTGCTGTGGTAAGTCCGGATACATGTCTCTGACCCGTTACAATGATAGTTCCCACTCCCAGAAAACCGATTCCACTGACTACCTGTGCTCCCAGTCTGGCCGTATCTCCGATTCCTGACCCATTGGAATACACATGAATATAATCTCCGGTCATCATCACCAGAGTTGCACCCATACAGACAATGATGTGAGTTTTGACTCCTGCCACCCTCTTTTTCATGCCTCTGTCAATACCAATGAGACAGCCGAGAAACATGGCAAGTACAAGCCGGAATAAAGTCGATCCCATATTCAGTGTGTGAAGATAATCCATCACATTATTATACATTCCTAAAACTCCGCCCATAAATCTGCCCCTTTCACCTTATAAAACAGCAGGGATACCACCGCCGTCTGCGCTGATATCCCTCTGTCTATGGTACTTTTTACTGCTTATTATTTTTCGATGGATGCGTTGTAGTTTTCAATCGCAGAGTTTACAGAAGATGCAAGCTGCTCAACGCCTTCCTCCGGTGTGATCTTGCCTTCGTATACCTGAGGCATAAGCTCGTTGAATGTAAGACGGGACTCTGTCTGTACACCTGAAAGAACGCCTGCTGTGTTAGCATTAACCGGAGAATCTTTAAGCTGGTTGATAGCTGTCTCAAAGTTCGGATTCTCTTCCAGATATGATTTCATCTCATCTGTTTCGTATGCTTTCTCATTGATCGCGAAGTATCCTGTACCCATGGACCATTTAGCCTGTACTTCAGGAGTTGTGATGTACTCGATAAATTTCCATGCTGCATTCTCTTTGTCCTGATCGCCTGTATCCGGTATCCAGAGAGATCCACCACCGATGATAACACCGCCCTCATCATTCTGCTCAATTCTCGGAAGGTATCCTGTACCAACTTCAAACGGAGAAGAATCAACTGCATTTTTCAGGATTGCTGTAGACTCGATGATCATACCAACCTGACCTGAGAAGAATGCTGTCTGTGTATCAGCAGTTGTTGTTCCATAATCTGTAAAATATCCGGAATCATAAAGATCTTTCCACATCTGGAACACCTTAAGTCCGCCACCGTTCTGGTCAAAGTCAACTGCTGTAACGGCTGCGGAACGTCCGTTATCATTGTTTCCGTATGTTACACCAAGTCCTGCAAGCTGCTGCTCAAAGAACCATCCGTAAATAGCCTGTGAATAACC
>CAKROW010000009.1 GCA_934373235.1 uncultured Blautia sp.
CCGTAGGGACCACATACCGAACAAGAAGTGAGGAAGATACTCTGGTAAAAGGAGTGGAGGAGCTGTGGGATGATGGCCTTGTGGTGGTGGCGGCAGCAGGAAACCAGGGGCCAAGGCCAGGTTCGGTCACTGCTCCCGGATGCAGCAAAAAGATCATAACAGTAGGTTCCAGTGATATGCTGACAGGAAAATCCCCCATATCCGGGAGAGGCCCAACCTTTGAATGTGTATGCAAGCCGGACCTGGTGGCACCGGGAAACCAGATCACAGCCTGTGCAGGAGGCTATCCTTTTTCCTATGGGACAAAAAGCGGAACCTCCATGTCCACGCCGGTGATCTCCGGAGCTGTGGCAAAACTTCTGGAAAAAGATCCCCTCCTTACCAATGCTGAAGTAAAAATGCTTCTGAAAGAGTGCTGCGAAGATATGGGACTTCCCAGAAATCAGCAGGGCTGGGGCAGATTTAATGGGGAAAAACTTATGAAAATAAGCTAAATGCAGTACAGTAGAGCATAAAAGCGTTGACGAAACTCATAATTTTGAGTACAATGGGATTCAAAAGCACAGCATATAGCAAAGCGGAACAGGAATATCCGTTTTACAATGGAGAACAAATGAGTCCGGAAAAGGAGAAGATTATGGAAAAAATCAAAATGCAGACACCACTTGTGGAAATGGACGGAGATGAGATGACACGTATTCTGTGGCAGATCATTAAGGACGAGCTTCTTATACCATATGTTGACCTGAACACGGAATATTATGATCTTGGTCTGGAACACAGAAATGAGACAGATGACCAGGTAACCATCGATGCAGCAGAAGCCACCAAGAAATACGGCGTTGCTGTAAAATGTGCAACCATCACACCAAATGCGGCACGTATGGAAGAATATGACCTGAAAAAAATGTACAAAAGCCCCAATGGAACTATCCGTGCGATTCTGGACGGAACTGTATTCCGTGCTCCCATTGTTGTCAGGGGAATCGAGCCCTGTGTAAAGAACTGGGTGAAACCGATCACACTGGCGCGTCATGCATACGGTGATATCTATAAGAACACAGAGTTTTATATTGATAAACCGGGAGATGCATACCTGGTATTTAAGGGAGAAGACGGCGAAGAGCGTAAGGAGCTGATTCAGCATTTCGATGGAAACGGTGTTCTCCGTGGTATGCACAACCTGGATGCCTCCGTGGAAAGCTTTGCACGAAGCTGCTTTAATTATGCGCTTGATACGAAGCAGGATGTGTGGTTCGGAAGTAAAGATACCATCTCCAAGACATATGACGGAAGATTCAAGGAGATTTTCCAGAACATCTTTGAAGCTGAGTTTAAGGACAAATTTGAGGAAGCAGGACTTACCTATTTCTACAGCCTGATCGATGATATTGTTGCCCGTGTCATGAAAGCAGACGGCGGATTTATCTGGGCATGCAAGAACTATGATGGAGATGTAATGAGTGATATGGTATCTTCCGCATTTGGTTCTCTTGCCATGATGACTTCTGTTCTGGTATCTCCGAAAGGCTATTTTGAGTATGAAGCTGCTCATGGAACTGTACAGAGACACTATTACCGTCATCTGGAAGGCAAGGAAACATCCACAAACTCCGTGGCAACAATCTTTGCATGGACCGGCGCCCTTCGCAAGAGAGGAGAGCTTGACGGAAATGACAGCCTTAAAGATTTTGCAGACAAGCTTGAGAAGGCAACTCTGGATACCATCGAGAGTGGCAGGATGACCAAGGATCTTGCACTGATCACATCTCTTGAGAATGTACAGGTTCTTAACAGCAGGGAATTTATCCTTGCGATCCGTGAAAGACTTGACCAGTTAATGGCATAAGAAAGAATCCTGCAAGCAGGATTCTCCGCCTGCGGCGGGTCGCTTCAGCGATATAATTCCATTCCGACGCAGTGCGATCCTGCCCGGAGGACTTTTTATGTCATTGGAACATTACGGAGTAATTTCCTATGACATAAAAAACTGCATGGTCTATTCCCCTGAATAAGGGATAGACCATGCAGTTTTTGTTTCATATAAAAATGAAAAAACAGTCAGACCATTGCTGCCTGAACATGATCGATAAGGATCTGGCGGACTTCCGGGTACTCACCAAGTCCTTTAAGGACTGCATTTACCTGATAGCCTTTTTTCTTAAACTGGCTGAGCCAGGACTCAGGGGCATCTCCGGCCAGATCATTCCGGGCATGATCCCCGGCAACGATCATAAAGGGGGCAAGGATGATCTGTTGTGGACAGACATTTCCCGTAGCACGGAGAATGGATTCCAGAGGAGGATAAGCCTCCACAGTCCCCATAAAGATATTGGAGTATCCCATATCCTTGAAACGGTAGTCGAGAGCTGCGTAGACAGAGTTTGCATAGTGCTCGGTTCCGTGTCCCATAAGTACCAGTACATTGTCAGAACCAAGATCTGAAAACTGATGAGCCACTGCTTCCACCATTTTGCGGTTGTCATCTTCAGAAGTGAGAAGCGGGTTTCCGAAGGAAATACTGTGGAAACGATTCTGATATGTCAGGGCATGTGCTTTCATCAGGTCATTTTCAATGCCGTTGATCACATGGGTGGGTTGGACAACCACATCGGTGATACCGTCGGAGAGCATCTGCTCCATAGCTTCTGTTACTGTATGGATCGCTGTGCCGTCACGTTTTTTTAATTTGGAAATGATCATCCTGCTTGTCCATGCACGATAGACCTGGCAGGAAGGGAAAGCCAGGGCAATATCTTTTTCGATGGCATCAATGGTTACTTTTCTGGTATCCTCATAGCTTGTACCAAAGCTGACTACAAGGATGGCTTTTTTTGAATCAGGGTTCATAGAGAAAATTCCTCCATTTTCATTAATCGTATATTTTTCCGCAAAAATATATGTCAGATCCGCAATTTCTACCCAGAGGTATTATAAAAGCTGCAGGGCTTCCTGTCAATGACAGAGCATATAATCACGGTTGACTTTCGGGAAAGAAATGATTATGATTATATGAGATTGCGCCATGATATATAGTGTGCAAAATGAACAGAAGCCGGCTGTGGAAAGAGATGATCTTACCTCTCATCTGCCGACATAAGGAATACGAAGGAGATAACAGACATGAGTATATTCATGCTTGGAATAGACCATAACATGGCACCTGTAGATATCCGTGCCCTCTTTGCATTTACAAAGAAGAATACAGGAGAAGCTGTAGTGGCACTGAAGAAGAAAAATGGGATCTGCGGGTGTGTTATTTTATCTACCTGTAACAGACTGGAGATCTGGGCAAGTACAGAGGGAGACGAGGATCCGGGACTTTATGAATGGCTCTGCTCTTTTAAAGGGGTCAGGGGAGAGGATTACAGGAAATATTTCACAGTGCGTAAGGATGAAGATGCAGTAGAGCATCTGTTTTACCTTACAAGCGGACTGAAGTCCCAGATCATCGGGGAAGACCAGATCCTCACCCAGGTAAAAGACGCATTAAGCCTTTCCAGAGAGGCCTACACAACAGACAGTGTTTTGGAGGTGCTTTTCCGGATGGCGGTGACTGCAGGAAAGAAGATCAAGACAGAGGTGCCTTTTTCACATGGAAATCCGTCTGTGATCCATCAGGCTATCCGTTTTCTGGAAGAGAAGGGCTATCTGGTGCGGGACAAAGTCTGTATGGTCATTGGAAACGGTGAAATGGGAAAAATGGCAGCCCAGACTCTTAGGGAAGCCGGTGCAGATGTGACTGTCACCATACGTCAGTACAGAAGCGGTGTGGTGAATATCCCGGCAGGATGCAGGCGGATCAATTACGGTGAGCGTATGGAATATATGCCAAAATGTGACCTGGTTGTAAGCGCAACGGCAAGTCCCAATTATACCATTAACAGGGAACTTTTTAAGGACTGTTCTCTGGAAAAGGCGGTGATCCTCATTGACCTGGCAGTGCCGAGGGATATCCAGCCTTCTGTGGGTGAACTTGAGGGAGTTACTTTATATGATATGGACAGCTTCCGTATCACAGAGGTTCCGGAAGAATTCTCCAGGAACCTGGAAGCAGCAGGGGCTATTGTGAAAGCACAGATGGATGAGTTCTTTCAGTGGCTGAAGGGGAGAGATATTATCCCACGTATCCAGGAGATCAAAGCAGATGCTGTGGAAGATCTGAACCTGCGTATTGCAAAAATTTTCAAAAATACACCAATGGAACCGGAAGATCGGGAAAAACTTAAGGGCGCAGTGGATATCGCAGCAGGAAAAGTTGTAAATAAACTGATCTTCGGACTTCGGGACAGCCTGAATCAGGAGGCTTTCCTTGATTGTGTCAAAGGACTGGAGAAATTATATGAAAGCTAAACATTATTTTCCCATGTTTATTGACCTGTCAGATAAGAATATTGTTGTGGCAGGCGGTGGAAATATAGGAACGAGAAGAGTGAATACCCTTCTGAAATTTACCAGAAACATCAAAGTAGTGGCACCGAAGGTGACACCGCAGCTCCTGGAACTTGGGAAGACCGGAAAAGTGGAATTGTGCATGCGGCCTGTGAAACGGTCTGATTTTAAGGAAGCCTACATGGTCATTGCGGCGACCAGTGACTGGAAATTGAATGATGAGATATACAGAGTCTGTAAGGCTGAGGGAATTTATGTAAATGTTGCCTCTGACAGAGATAGCTGTGATTTTTATTTCCCGGGTATCTATATGCGGGATGAGATTGTTGTAGGTGTGACAGCCAGCGGGCTGGATCACAGGAAAGCGCGGAGAGTGCGGGAGGAGATTCAGAAAGCACTGGACCGTGTATGGGAGGAACCGGATGAGGAATAAAGTTGTGATCGGCAGCAGGGAAAGCAAACTTGCTGTGCTGCAAAGTGAGATGGTCAGGGAATACATAAAAGAAAAGAACCCGGATCTTCAGGTGGAGATCCTGACCATGAAGACCACCGGAGATATGATCCTGGACCGGACTCTTGATAAAGTAGGTGGAAAAGGACTTTTTGTAAAGGAACTTGACCGGGCGCTGATGGATGGAAGGAGTATTCTTTCTGTTCACAGTCTTAAAGATATGCCTATGGAAGTACCCAAAGAACTTCCTCTGCTTGCCTTTTCAGGAAGAGAAGATCCCAGAGATGTGCTGGTACTTCCGGAAGGTGCGGACAGTCTGGATCCTTCCAGACCACTTGGATGCTCAAGCTTAAGGCGGACTTTGCAGCTTGGGAAGCTTTACCCGGATATGGAAGTAAAAAGCATCCGGGGAAATCTTCAGACAAGGCTTCGTAAACTGGATGAAGGAGAATATGCAGGACTGATCCTGGCAGCGGCAGGACTTAAAAGACTGGGACTTTCCCACAGGATCAACCGTTACTTTACACCGGATGAGATGATACCGGCAGCAGGCCAGGGAATTCTTGCAGTACAGGGGAGGGAAGGAGTGGATTATTCTTTCCTTGAAGGATACTGTGACCCGGATGCCAGGGATTGTGCCACAGCAGAGAGGGCATTTGTGAGATTTCTTGACGGAGGATGCTCCTCCCCGGTAGCTGCATACGGAGAAATCCGTGAGGGAGAGCTTTATCTCCGTGGACTATATTACAACGAAAAAACAGGTACATGTGTGACAGGAACCCTGTCTGGTGCCAGAGAGGACGGAGAGGAACTGGGCTGTACACTGGCCCGTACACTCCGTGAAAAAGGTGAGCGTGATGAATAAGGGCAAAGTATGGCTTGTAGGTGCAGGGCCTGGAGATATAGGGCTTTTTACACTGAAAGGACTGAAGGTCCTTGAAAATGCCGAGGTGGTTGTCTATGACAGCCTGGTAGGCCAGGGGGTTCTCTCAAAGATCCCGGAAAGTGCAGAACTTATCAATGTGGGAAAAAGGGCAAGCCATCATATTATGCGCCAGGAAGATATCAATCAGGTTCTTCTGGAAGAAGCCCTGAAGGGAAAAAGAGTGGTGCGCTTAAAAGGCGGTGACCCTTTCCTTTTTGGAAGGGGCGGAGAGGAACTGGAACTTTTAAGTGAGAACAATATCCCCTATGAGATCGTGCCGGGAGTAACCTCTTCCATCGCAGTTCCCGCATATAACGGGATTCCGGTGACGCACAGGGATTTCTGTTCCTCCGTGCATATCATTACCGGGCATAAACGCGCAGGAGAGGCTTATAATATTGATTTTGGTGCACTGGTGCATACGGAAGGAACTCTTGTTTTTCTCATGGGTGTTGCGGCATTGCCGGATATCTGCGGAGGACTGATGGATGCAGGGATGGATCCTGATATGCCTGCTGCAATTCTTCAGAAGGGGACCACGGCGGGACAGAAGCGGATCGTGGCTACAGTTTCCACACTGGAGGCAGAAGTAAAACGCCGTGGGATCGAAACACCGGCTATCATTGTGGTCGGAAAGGTATGCACACTGGCTGACAGATTCGGCTGGTACGAAAACCTTCCGCTAGCAGGCTGGAAGGTAGTGGTCACAAGACCTAAGGAGCTTGTATCAAAGACAGCACAGCTTCTCAGGGAAAAAGGTGCTGAGGTGCTGGAACTCCCTGCAATCCGGACAGTACCGCTGGAGGACCAGACCAGACTTCATAAGGCAATGGATCGTCTGGAGGAATATCAGTGGCTGGTATTTACAAGCCCCACAGGGGTGAAAGTGTTCTTTGAGGAGCTTATTAGCTACGGAAAAGATATCCGTTCTCTTGGAAAGGTGAGTCTGGCAGTGATCGGTCAGGGAACCGGGAAAGCCCTGAGAGAAAGAGGTCTTGTGGCAGATTTCATGCCGGAGGTTTATGACGGGGATAACCTTGGAAAATGCCTTGGAGAAAAACTTCAGGGAGGAGAACATATACTGATCCCAAGAGCGGAAAAAGGAAATGAAAATCTTACCGCATTTCTCCGTGAAGCAGGAGCAGAGGTGGACGATGTGGCAACTTACCGGACGATCTATGAAACCAGCCGTCTTATTGACGAGAAGAGGGAATTTGAGAAGGGGGAGATCCACTGTGCGGTGTTTACCAGTGCATCCACAGTAAAAGGTTTTGCAGAGGGAACTCCGGGCCTTGATTATACAAAGGTAACAGCAGCCTGCATCGGAAAGCAGACAAAGGCAGCAGCTAAAAGTCTTGGAATGAAAGCATATATGGCAGAAAAAGCCACCATCGACAGTCTTGTGTCCCTGGTGGAGGAAATAAAAAGGAGCGAGGACAATGGAACTGATTAAAAGACCAAGAAGATTAAGAGGAAGTGAGTCACTCAGAAAGATGGTCCGTGAGACCAGGATGGACAAGTCATCTCTTATGTATCCCATGTTTGTGGTAGAGGGCGAGAACATTAAAGAAGAGATCCCGTCTATGCCCGGACAGTACCGGTTCAGCCTGGACCGCCTTCCTGAGAAACTTCAGGAGCTTACAGACGCAGGTGTGGGAAGTGTAATGTTCTTCGGCATCCCGGACCACAAGGATGAGATGGGAAGCGGTGCCTATGATCCTGAGGGAATCGTACAGAGAGCACTTCGGCTTTCCAAAGAAAAATTTCCCGGTCTTTATTATGTGACAGATGTGTGTATGTGTGAGTATACATCGCATGGTCACTGTGGTATGCTCTGCGGCCATGATGTGGACAATGACAAAACCCTGGAGCTTCTTGCAAAAACAGCTCTTTCCCATGTAGAGGCAGGAGCAGATATGGTAGCACCTTCTGATATGATGGACGGACGTGTGGCTGCGATCCGTCACTGCCTGGATGAGGCCGGATATACATCCGTACCGATCATGTCCTATGCGGTTAAATATGCATCTGCATTTTATGGCCCGTTCCGTGATGCAGCAGATTCCGCACCGCAGTTCGGTGACAGAAAGACCTACCAGATGGATTTCCACAACAGCAGGGAAGGCATGAAGGAAGCCCTCACAGATGTGGAGGAGGGCGCAGATATCATCATGGTAAAACCTGCCATGAACTATCTGGATATGATCTGCCAGGTAAAACAGGCTACCAATATTCCGGTTGCAGCCTACAGCGTAAGCGGTGAGTATGCCATGGTAAAAGCAGCCGCAAAAGAAGGCTGGATCGAGGAAGAAAGGATCGTTGGAGAGATGGCAGTTGCCGCTTTCCGTGCAGGAGCGCAGATCTATATCACATATTATGCGGAGCTGATCGCAAAGCTTATTGATGAAGGGAGGATCGGCTGATGACAAAGTCAGAAAAGCTTTTTGAACGTGCAGTAAAAAGGATCCCAGGTGGCGTAAACAGCCCTGTAAGATCCTACGGAGCCATCGGAGAGGCACCAAGATTTATTGAAAAAGCGGACAAGTGTTATATTTATGATGCAGATGGAAACTGTTATGTGGATTATATTGATTCCTGGGGTCCTATGATCCTGGGGCATAATTTCCCGGCGATCCGTGAAAGCGTTGTCAAAGCCTGTGAAAATGGCTTAAGCTTTGGCTGTGCCACAGAGATCGAAGTGGAGATGGCAGAGTTTATCTGTGACCACATTCCTCACGTTGACATGATCCGAATGGTAAATTCCGGAACTGAGGCAGTCATGAGTGCGATCCGTGCTGCCAGAGGTTTTACGGGAAAAGACAAGATCATCAAATTTGCAGGCTGCTATCATGGGCACAGTGACTGCCTTCTTGTAAGTGCAGGCTCAGGTGTGATGACAAGCGGTGTTTCGGACAGCGCAGGTGTTCCAAAGGGATGTACCCAGGATACCATGACTGCAGTATATAATGATGCGGAAAGTGTGGAAGCACTTTTAGAGCAGGAAAAGGGAAATGTGGCTGCAGTGATCGTGGAGGCAGTAGGTGCCAACATGGGTGTGGTTCCTCCGAAGCCCGGATTCCTTAAAAGGCTTCGTGAACTTTGTGACGAATATAACTGCCTTCTGATCTTTGATGAGGTGATCACAGGTTTCCGTCTGGCATTTGGCGGTGCGGCAGAATATTTCGGCATCCGTCCGGATCTTGTAACATACGGAAAGATCATCGGCGCAGGTATGCCGGTAGGTGCATACGGCGGACGTAAGGAGATCATGGATCTGGTTTCCCCATGCGGACCTGTATATCAGGCAGGAACCTTAAGCGGCAATCCGGTTGCCATGGCAGCAGGACTTACCCAGCTTAAGTATCTCTATGAGCATCAGGAAATCTATAAAGAGCTGGAAGAAAAAGGCAGGAAGCTGTACGGCGGACTGAAAAAGATCGTGGAGGAAAAGGGTCTTCCCTATCAGGTAAATCACACAGCATCCCTGGGAAGCATTTTCTTTACATCCGAGGAGGTAAAAGACTATACTTCCGCAAAGACTTCAGACCTGGCTGCTTTTGCAGAATATTTCAAGGGACTTTTAAAGAGAGGCATCCACTGTGCACCGTCCCAGTTTGAGGCAATGTTCCTTTCCACAGCCCATACAGATGAAGTTATTGAAAAGACACTTGCGGCTATGGAAGAAGTCCTGGGAGGGTTTTAGGACTTTTTGCATAAGATTTTGCACAAAGACAGATGCCAGGTAACTTGTCCTATGGATAACTTTGTGATAAAATAAACGTATCGTTTAAATGAAGTGAAAGCAGGAGGCCAGAAGTTTATGGGTAAAAAGAAGTACGTGGCTTACGTGGGAACATATACCCATGGAACCAGCAAGGGAATTCAGGTTTATGATGTGGATGTTGAGAATGGAACTCTCACAGAGCGCAGTGAGGTTGAGGTAAGTAACGCCTCCCATCTGGCAGTGTCCAAGAACGGTAAATATCTGTATTCCATCGAAGATGAAGGTGTGGCAGTTTTTAGGAGAGACCGGAACGGAGATCTTTCCCGTATCAACAGTGTAGATATCAACGGCATGAGAGGCTGTTATCTTGCAACAGATGTAGACGGCAGATACCTCTATGTGGCAGGTTACCACGATGGAAAGGTTACAGTTGTACACACACACAGGGACGGACGTCTTGGCAGTGTTATGGACGGTGTTTTCCACAAGGGTCTTGGAAGTGTTGCAGAGCGTAACTTCCGTCCCCATGTAAACTGTGTACGTCCAACACCGGATAACAAGTATCTCTGTGCGGTAGATAACGGTATCGATCAGGTTAAGATCTACCGTATTAATAAGAAGAAAGACAAGCTGGAACTTGTGGATATCCTGCGCTGCCCGAGAGAGAGCGGTCCCCGTATCATCCGTTTCAGTGATGACGGAAGATTTGCCTATATCCTTTTTGAGCTCAGCAATGAGATTAAGGTTTACAGCTATGACGGAAGCGGAAAGAATCCTGAGTTCGAGCTTCTTCAGAGCATCACCACATTGGGCAAGATAAATGCCAACGAGGCAGTACATAATGCAGCTTCCGGTATGTCCATGGCTGCAGATGGCAAGTATCTGTTCTGCTCAACAGCAGGCGAAAACACCGTTACCATGTATGCGGTAGATCAGGAGAGTGGTCTTCTCACAAAGAAGTTCACACTTCCTATCAGCGGTGATTATCCAAAAGACCTTATGATCTTCCCGGATAACAAGCATATTGCGGTTGCCAATCACGGAAGCAACAGTATCACAGTATTTACTGTGGATTATGAAAAGAACATCATCATGATGAATGAGAAGCCAAGAAAGATTGAGACACCAAACTGTATCCATATCTGGCCGGTGCCGGATGAGGTGGATGAAGACTGACAGACAGTTAGTGAACTGTGTCTGTAGGTGTGAAGCAGAATACAGGTGGGAGATTTCAGAGAAAATCCTGTCAGGAACAGATTTTGGTATAAGCTGATAAAAAGCAGGCTCAAGGGAGAGCATGAGAGATAATTGCTTTCCCGGAAGTCTGCTTTTTGTATGTTCATAATGCGGTTTTCAGGGGATTAACGGTGGTAGAACTCCCGGATTCCGTCCATCCGTGCGCTCATATTAGCAAAGAGGGCGTCTGTGACAGTAAGGGCGGCCATGGCCTCCACAACAACCACAGCTCTTGGGACAATGACAGGATCATGGCGGCCTTTGATCTCCAGGCTTATGGGTTCACCGGTGTTTGTGACGGTCTCCTGGGACTGGCTGATGGAAGGTGTGGGTTTGATATGGGCGCGGATGATGATATCGCTTCCGTCACTCATTCCACCCATGATGCCCCCTGCATGGTTGGTTGTCTTGACAATGGAATCCTCTTTCAGGGTAAATCCGTCGTTGTCTGTGGAACCGGTCATATGGCTGACCTGGATACCGTCACCGATCTCAACAGCTTTTACTGCACCGATGGACATAACAGCGTGGGCAAGAGTTGCGTCCAGCTTGTCAAAAACCGTATCTCCAAGTCCGGCTGGGACATTTCTGATCCGACATTCAATGACACCGCCTGCACTGTCCTGATTCCGGATACACTGTTCCAGATATGCGGATGCTTTTTCGGCTGCCTGTGCATCAGGCATGCAGAGGGCGTTATTGCGGATCTCTTCCCGGGAAAAAGAGTGGATTTCAATATCCCCGATGGAACGTGTGTAGGTGGTAAATGTAATACCAAGTTCACCCAGAAGCTTTACAGCGATGGCTCCTGCTGCTACACGACCTGCCGTTTCGCGGCCGGAGGAACGGCCGCCGCCCCGGTAATCCCGGAAACCGTATTTCTGGTCAAAAGTATAGTCTGCATGTCCCGGACGGTAGGAATATGCAATATTCCCATAATCTCTGGAACGCTGATCTGTGTTGCGGATCATAAGGGAGATGGGGGTGCCGGTTGTCCTTCCTTCAAAAACACCGGAAAGGATCTCTACCAGATCGCTTTCCTTACGGGCAGTGGTAAAACGGCTCTGTCCGGGTTTGCGGCGGTCAAGAAAAACCTGGATATCTTCCTCTGATAAGGCAAGTCCTGCAGGACAGCCGTCAAGAACAGCGCCGATAGCCTTTCCATGGGATTCGCCCCAGGTGGTGACAACAAATTTTTTTCCAAATGATGAATGGCTCATGATGTTCCCTTTCTGTATATGGTATATATAATCTGAAATGTATGATTATTATAAAATATGGACAGAAAAATGTAAAGAGAAGGAAGAGTTCCCTCAATCTGTTAAAAAAGAGTAAAATTCGTTAAAACATATGTATGGAATTGACAAAGCAAGTGCGAATATTTATAATGAAAAATGGATTTTTTGCCTTTGGCAGAGAAACAGCAGAAGAAGGGAAGTGGGAATCGTGGTAAGGATTTTTAAGACAATTGACGGAGCCATCCACCAGATACAGGAACCGGAGGAAGGTAGCTGGATTGCACTGACGAATCCGACAGCAACAGAGATATTTGAAATTGCGGAAAGATTTGATATAGAGGTTGATGACCTGCGATCCCCTTTGGATGAGGAAGAGCGCTCACGTATAGAAGTAGAAGACAACTATACACTGATCCTTGTTGACGTGCCGATCATTGAGGAACGTAATGACAAGGACTGGTACGGAACCCTGCCTCTTGGTATTATTGTAACAAACAAGATCATCTTTACCATCTGTCTTGAGGATACACCGGTACTGACAAGATTTATGGAGGGAAGGGTGCGGAGCTTTTTTACTTATATGAAGACCCGTTTCATTTTTCAGATCCTGTACCGCAATGCCAGTATGTATCTTCGATATCTTCGTATTATCGACAAGAAAAGTGAGCAGGTGGAGGAGAAGATGCATATGTCCACCAGGAATGAGGAGCTGATCGAGCTTCTGGAGCTTGAGAAATCACTGACTTACTTTATCACTTCGTTAAGATCCAACGAGGTGGTTCTGGAGAAGCTTCTGAAGATCGACAGTATCAAGAAATATCCGGAAGATACGGAACTTCTTGAGGATGTTATCACAGAGAACAAGCAGGCTATTGAGATGGCCAATATATACAGCGGTATCTTAAGCGGAACTATGGATGCTTTTGCATCTATTATTTCAAATAACATGAATATTGTCATGAAAGTTCTGGCTATCATTACCATTGTCATGAGTATCCCGACGATTGTGTTCAGTGCTTACGGAATGAACGTGGTTGCAGCGGGTATGCCTCTGGCCCGAAGCCCCTGGGGATTTCTTATCATTATCCTGTTTTCCGTTGCCATCAGCGTGGTTGCAGCTATTATCCTTTCCAAGAAGCGGTTTTTCTGATATCAGGCAGATAAAATAAAAACTACAGCCTTGTTTTATAATGGAGGTATCAATGAAATTTATCAATAAACTGGAACGAAAATTTGGCAGATTCGGGATCCCAAATCTTACCATGTACATGATAGCATGTTATATCATCGGTTATTTTCTTGCTATGTTTGCACCGGGGATATTAAGCCTTTTCAGCCTTAATATCAGGCTGGTGACACAGGGACAGATCTGGAGACTGGTAACCTGGGTGATCTATCCGCCAAGCGGAACCGGCAATCTTATCATGTTTCTGCTGGCAATATTCTTTTTCTATTATCCCATAGGAACTGCACTGGAACGTACCTGGGGTACTTTCCGGTATACTCTGTATATTTTTTCAGGACTTCTGTTTACTATTCTGGGAGCTGTGCTTCTCTACATTTTTACAGGGATCAGCTACAGCGGAATGTTTACCACATATTATGTGAGTCTTTCTGTTTTTCTGGCGTATGCACTGACATATCCCAATGAACAGATCCTTCTTATGTTTGTCATCCCCATCAGAATGAAGTGGATGGCACTTGTGTATATCCTGTTTGTACTCTGGGATATTTTCTCTTATCTGCGTATGGGACTTTGGGTAGGCGTTGTGCCGATTATATCATCTCTTTTAAGCTTTGTTATCTTTTTCTTCAGTACACGGGACATGAACCGTTACAATCCGAAAGAGGTACACAGACGGCAGCAGTTTAAGAAAGCAGTGGCGCCGGCCAGAACCGGAAACGGTATCACCAAGCATAAATGCGCTATCTGCGGACGTACTGAGAAAGATGACCCCAATCTGGAATTTCGGTTCTGCTCAAAGTGTAAAGGGAATTATGAATATTGTCAGGATCATTTATTTACACACAAACACGTAGAATAAACGAGGAGGGACTGACCAAATGAAAAGAACAAAGATCATCTGTACACTTGGACCTGCCAGCAATACCCGTGAGGGTATCAGGGCTCTTATGGAGAATGGAATGGATATTGCCAGATTTAACTTTTCCCATGGGGACCATGCAGAGCAGAAGGGCAGAGTGGATATGATCAAGGAGCTTCGTGAGGAGCTTGATATTCCGGTAGCCATGCTTCTGGATACCAAGGGACCGGAGATCCGTACCAGGCTTCTGAAGGACGGAAAGAAGATCCGGCTGGAAGCCGGTAAGGAGTTTATCCTTGGTGTGGGAGATTTTGAAGGAGACAGCACAAAGGTAGCGATCACCTACGGAGATCTTTATAAGGATGTAAAACCGGGCAACAAAATTCTTATTGATGACGGCCTGATAGAGCTTGAAGTTAAAGAGATCAAAGGAACAGATATTGTCTGTCGGATCATGAACGGCGGTGAGCTGGGTGAGAAGAAAGGTGTAAATGTTCCTTATGTGAAGGTGAACCTTCCGGGGATCACCGAGCAGGATAAAGATGATATTCTTTTTGGAATTGACCAGAAATTCGATTATATCGCGGCATCTTTTGTGCGGACAGCATCTGTGATCCGTGAGATCCGTGCACTTCTCAATGACAATGGAGGCAAGGATATCGGTATCATTGCCAAGATTGAGAATGCAGAGGGTGTGGAGAACATTGATTCCATCATTGAAGTGGCAGATGGAATCATGGTAGCACGAGGAGACCTGGGTGTGGAGATTCCGGCAAGTCAGGTACCGCATATCCAGAAAGAAATCATCCGCAAATGCAATGAGCATTATACACCGGTTATCACAGCTACCCAGATGCTGGATTCCATGATCCGCAATCCGCGCCCCACACGTGCGGAGGTAGCTGATGTTGCCAATGCGATCTATGACGGTACAGATGCGATCATGCTTTCAGGAGAGACAGCAGCCGGCAAATATCCGGTGGATGCCCTGCGCATGATGGCTGAGATCGCTGAGATGACAGAGCCTCATCTGGATTACAAGGTGTTTATTGAGCACAGATCCATGGATGGAAGGGAGCAGATTTCCAGTGCGGTAGGTCTTGCGGCAGTACGTACTGCCAAGAATCTGAAAGCAGATGCTATTGTGACTCCTACCATGAGCGGAAATACTGCCAGACTGATCTCTAATTTCCGTCCAAAGGTTCCTATCTATGCGATCACCCCCAACTCTACCATTCAGCATAAGCTTCAGTTGATCTGGGGTGTGACACCGCTTAAGGGATATGAGAGGGATTCCACAGACCATATCATTTCCCAGGCAATGAATGTTGTACGTAGCCGTCACCTTATACACAGAGGCGATCTGGTTGTGTTTACAGCGGGAGATCCGGCGACAAACATGACAAACGGTCAGGGTGCAGTCACAAACATGATGCATGTGATCGAGGCAAAATAATTACTGTGGTGCCGGCAGTAATGGAGAAAAACAGGAGATACGAGGATTATGAAAAAAGAACCATTTGTAACACTTGAGAAACTTAAGGAGATCACAGCCAAATATCCTACACCGTTCCATCTCTATGATGAGAAGGGAATCCGTGCCAATGCACAGGCTCTCAGGGAAGCTTTTTCCTGGAACAAAGGTTTTAAGGAATTTTTTGCTGTGAAGGCGACTCCGAACCCATATCTGATCAACATTCTTCAGGAGTATGGATGCGGATGTGACTGTTCTTCTGCCACAGAGCTTATGATGGCAAAGGCTGTAGGCTGCAAAAAGGGAGACATCATGTTCTCCTCCAATGATACACCGGAGAAGGAATTTAAATATGCGGATGAGATCGGCGGAATCATCAATCTGGATGATATCACACATATTGAAAGTGTGGAGAAGGCTCTGGGAAAGATCCCGGAAGTGATCAGTTGCCGTTATAATCCAGGTGGAGTGTTTAAGATCAGTAACGGAATCATGGACAATCCCGGAGATGCCAAATACGGTATGACAACAGAGCAGATCTTTGATGCCTTCCGTATCCTTAAATCCAAGGGCGCAAAGGAGTTCGGTATCCATGCATTCCTTGCCAGCAATACAGTAACAAATGAGTATTATCCTATGCTTGCCAGGGTAATGTTTGAGCTTGCTGTGAAGCTCCAGAAAGAAACCGGTGCGCACATTAAGTTTATTAACCTTTCCGGTGGAATTGGTATCCCCTACAATCCGGATCAGGAGCCAAATGATATCCGCGTGATCGGTGAGGGTGTACGTAAGGTATATGAGGAAGTTCTGGCACCGGCAGGTATGGATGATGTAGCTATTTATACAGAGCTTGGACGTTTCATGATGGGACCTTACGGCTGCCTGGTAACTGAAGCGATCCATGAGAAGCATACGCATAAAGAGTATATCGGTGTGGATGCCTGCGCGGTAAACCTGATGCGTCCGGCTATGTATGGTGCTTATCATCATATTACAGTTATGGGTAAGGAGAATGAGCCCTGTGACCATAAATACGATGTGACAGGTTCCCTCTGCGAGAACAATGACAAATTTGCCATTGACCGTATGCTTCCGAAGATCGACATGGGAGATCTTCTTGTGATCCATGATACCGGAGCACATGGATTTTCCATGGGATATAATTACAACGGCAAACTGAAATCCGCAGAGATCCTTCTTCGTGAGGATGGAAGCTTTGATCTTATCCGCCGTGCAGAAACTCCAAAGGATTACTTTGCAACCTTCGATTGCTTCCCTGTTTATGAGAAGCTTCTGGAGGATGAGGCTGAGATGGAATAAAAGAAGGATATCTTCTGAATATTGCACATACAAAAACCCGGTGCCGTGGCGGCATCGGGTTTTTTTGTATGTGGGATCAGATTTCCCTGAGAGCTTTTCTGAATTCAAAGAAAAACAGAACAGCAGTAAAGGTAACTGCCAGAACATCTGCAACCGGTTCTGCCATGTAAACTGCATTGGTCTGGTTGGAACAGAAAATATGAGGCAGTATGTAGATAAGAGGAATAACCAGTACAAATTTACGCACAATAGCTACGATGATGGAATCTATGGCTCTTCCCAGGGAGATGAATGTCATCTGGCAGGCAATCTGGATACCAAACATAAATACCACAGCCATGTAAATACGAAGCGCCGTTCTGGTAAAAGCAAGAAGCTGCGGATCTGAGGTAAACATTCCGGCGAAGATCTGCGGAAAAGCCATGATAATTGCCCAGAGGATCAGGGAATAGGATAAACCGGTTTTTATAAGGAGCCGGAAAGTCTGTCTGACACGGTCTGCATTTTTTGCCCCGAAATTGTAACTGATAATAGGCTGCGCACCCTGTCCGAATCCCTGAAGGGGAAGCATGGCAAACTGCATTACACTTGTAAGAATAGTCATGGCGCCTACTGCAATATCCCCACCATACTTTAAAAGAGAGGAGTTATAGCATACAGAGATAATGCTTTCACTGAGCTGCATTACAAAAAGGGAGGAACCAAGTGCCACACAGGGCAGAATGATACCTGGTTTCAGGGCAAGGTGACTTCTGCGGATACGCAGAAAAGTCTTTTTTCCGAAGAGGAAAGACAGAACCCATATGCAGGAAAGCGCCTGAGAAATAACAGTCGCCAGCGCGGCGCCCTTTACGCCAAGATGGCAGACAAAGATAAATACAGGATCCAGGATAATATTGGAAACTGCGCCTATGAGCACAGAAAACATGCCGGTCTTTGCGAACCCCTGGGCAGTGATAAAATTATTCATTCCAAGAGTAAGCTGTACAAAGACAGTTCCCAGGGCGTAGATGTTCATATAGCTTACGGCAAAGGTAATGGTATTTCCGCTGGCGCCGAAAGCCATAAGAAAGGTACGGTTCCCCAGCAGCAGGATAATGGTAAGGACAAAAGAAATGATGATCTGAAGACTGAAACAGTTCCCCAGAATATGTTCTGCCGTGTCGTTTTCTCCTTTTCCCATAAAGATACTGGCTCTTGGAGCACCGCCGTTTCCTACCAGTGCGGCAAATGCAGAGATAACCATGATAAGCGGCATACACACTCCTACACCGGTAAGCGCCAGGGCACCGTCTCCGGGTATATGACCGATGTAGATACGGTCTACAATGTTATAAAGCATATTGATAAGCTGTGCGGCAACTGTAGGAAGGGCAAGACGCATAAGAAGTCTGCCCACAGGTTCAGTGCCAAGAAAAGTTTTGTCCTGGTTCATATGTGACCTCCTCCTAAATTAAAAAATCCTGCTTGCAGGAATTTTTTTGAAATAAAAAAACCCGCCAGATTTCTCTGACAGGCTCTTCATACCTGCAAATGCCGCTGGCCGGACTCGAACCGGCACGGATTGCTCCGCTTGATTTTGAGTCAAGTGCGTCTGCCAATTCCGCCACAGCGGCATAAACCGTTAATAATAATATCATAACAGCCGGAAATTGGCAAGTATTTTCGAGAAAAATTATAAATCTTAAAAGTTTGTGAAATAACAGTATCCGGCTTGAAACAGGCAGAAAAAAGTGGTATGGTTTCTTTTATACCTGTATCACATGATATAGAGCACAGACACAATTAGATAACGGAGGAGAAAGCATGAATATTGATCCCAAAAAAAACGGAAGAAAGCCGCTTTACGCGTATTCCCTTATAGCAATCGTGATTATTTTTCTGCTTAATTTTTTTGCTCTTCCTGCAATTACAGAGAGAAGTGTGAAGGAGACCGATTATTCTACATTTCTGAAGGCTGTTGATAGGGAGAAGGTACAGACTGCAACTATAAACTCAGATTATATCTATTATACGGTAAAGATCGACGGAGAGGAAGTTTACTGCAAGACAGTGGCTGTGGATGACCCGGATCTTGTGGAACGTCTTTACAAGGGCGGCGTCAGCATTGAAGGTACAGCGCCTCAGAGACAGTCCCTTGTACTTTCCCTGATCGTAGGCTATGTACTGCCTATTGTGATCTTTATCCTTCTGGGACGGTGGCTCAGCAAGAAGATGATGAGTTCCATGAGCGGAGGTCCCGGAGGAATGATGTCTTTTGGCAAGAGCAATGCTAAGGTCTATGTGAAATCTTCAACAGGAATCAAGTTTTCCGATGTTGCGGGAGAGGATGAAGCCAAGGAGCTGCTTACTGAGATCGTGGATTATCTCCACCATCCGGAGCAGTACAGGGAGATTGGTGCGTCAATGCCCAAAGGTGCACTTCTTGTAGGCCCTCCCGGAACAGGTAAAACCCTTCTTGCCAAGGCTGTTGCCGGTGAGGCGGATGTGCCGTTCTTTTCCATTTCAGGTTCTGAATTTGTGGAAATGTTTGTTGGTATGGGAGCTGCCAAGGTGCGTGACCTCTTCAAGCAGGCCAATGAGAAGGCTCCGTGTATTGTGTTTATTGACGAGATCGATACCATCGGTAAGAAGCGAGACGGTGGATACGGCGGTGGTAATGATGAGCGTGAACAAACTCTCAACCAGCTTCTGACGGAGATGGATGGTTTTGACGGTTCCAAGGGTGTTGTGATCCTGGCTGCAACCAACCGCCCGGATTCCCTTGATCCTGCCCTTTTGAGACCTGGCCGTTTTGACAGAAGAATTCCGGTTGAGCTTCCGGATCTGAAAGGCCGTGAGGAAATCCTTAAAGTACATGCCAAGAAGATCAAGATCGCAGATTCTGTCCGCTTTGAAGATATTGCCAAAGCTGCAGTAGGAGCGTCAGGAGCAGAACTTGCCAATATTGTCAATGAAGCTGCTTTACGTGCAGTCCGTGATGGAAGGAAGTTTGCCACACAGGCAGATTTTGAGGAGAGTATTGAGGTGGTTATCGCAGGATACCAGAAGAAGAACCGTGTGCTCTCCAACAAGGAGAAACTGATAGTATCCTATCATGAGGTAGGTCACGCGCTGGTAGCTGCCAGGCAGACTGATTCAGCACCGGTCCACAAGATCACCATTATCCCCAGAACTTCCGGCGCACTGGGATATACCATGCAGGTGGATGAGCAGGAACACTTCCTGATGACCAGGGAGGAACTGGAAAACAAGATTGCAACCTTTACCGGCGGACGTGCAGCAGAAGAACTGATCTTCCACAGCATTACCACAGGAGCGTCCAATGATATCGAACAGGCTACCAAGCTTGCCAGAGCCATGATCAGCCGCTATGGAATGAGTGATGAGTTCGACATGGTTGCCATGGAGAATGTGAGCAATCAGTATCTGGGCGGAGATGCCAGCCTGACCTGCTCCTTTGAGACACAGACCCTTCTGGATAAAAAGGTGGTGGAGGTTGTGAGAAAGCAGCATGAGAAGGCCACCAGGATCCTTACAGAGAATATTGACAAGCTTCATGAGATCGCCAAATTCCTTTACGAACATGAGACCATCACAGGTGAGGAATTTATGAAGATCTTAAATGAGAAGGAAGCAGGTATTCCGGATATTCCAGAGACTGCTGCAGATAACAGCAGTGACATGTAAATAACTGTTACATCAGAGAAAAGACTGCCGCAGACAGGCACCGGAAGGTGATTTCCGGACCTCTGCGGCAGTTCCCTTTTTCAGGAGACAGAGAAGCCTGCCGGCAACCAAACCTTGTCATTCACATTCTGTTCAGGTATAATGAATCCAGACCGCAAAGAGATTGCGTTTATGAGTATGCAGTGAAGCGGAATATCCGTTTTGCCAAAGCAGCAGAAAAAAGTGAGGAATGTATATGAATTGCCGGACAGCAGAAGAAATGATCAACAGGTATATCAACCATACCCTTTCTGTGAATGACCTGGAACTTTTTCTGGAACATATCGAATCCTGCTCTGCCTGTTATGACGAGCTGGCCACACATTTTATTGTCCACGAGGCCATGAAACAGCTTAATGACACGGAGGAAGACCAGGTTATGGATTTCCGTAATCTTCTTGAGGAGGATATTGCGAAATCCAGACATTATATACGCAGGCAGAAACTTTATAAGGCTGTTACAGTTTTTGCCATCTGTCTGGTGATCTCGGTACTGGCAGTTTTTCTGGCTTTTATTGTATTGGAACTAAAAGGAGGACTCTGATTTGAGCGAAAAGATATTTCTGATAGATGGAAACAGTATGACAGAGCAGATGTTTTACAGTCTTCCGGATCAGACAGATAAGGAGAACAGGCACCAGGGAGCGGTGAGAGGATTTATGAAGTTTTTCCTGAAGCTACTGGAGGAGAAGCCGGATCATCTGGCAGTTGTATTTGATGCCGGGGAACCGGTTTTCCGTCATAAAGATCATCCCATGCCGGAGAGCCTGAAGGAGCAGATCTTTTCTGTAAAGCAGATGCTTAAAGATATGAATGTCTTTATTGCAGAACAGGATGGATACAAAGCAGAGGATCTTGCAGGAACAATTGCAGAAAAATACAGCCATGCCGGTTTTGATGTAACTGTTTTTTCAGCAGACAGGAAATTCCTTCAGCTTGCAGGGGAACATATCTGCATCCGTATGCCGGATACTGCAAAAGGCGGAGCAGTACTGGAAAGTCTTGACAGAGAAAAGATAACAGAGAAATATGGCATTACACCGGAACAGGTGGCAGATCTTATGGCTTTTACAGGAGATGGCTCTTCCTGTGTTCCGGGGATCCCTGGGATCGGTGAGAAGCTGGCAGTCCGTATCCTGAGGGAATTTGGTTCTCTTGAAAATGCATATGCCCATGAAGAGGAGCTTTTTGCTGGTGTGGGCGAGATACTGAAGTCATATTTTGAACAGGCGCAGCGCTGGAAAGAGAATATCAGGATCCGTACAGACTGCCCGCTGGAGATATCACCGGACAGATCAAAGGCGGAGAATATATCCATAACAGATATGGGAGTCTCCGGAGGAAATACAGGCCTTCAGGGAGAAGCGCAGGAACCTGAAAAAGAGAAGCTTGAATATTTTACCTGCGAGGATTTTCAGGGAATGGAAAATCTTTTTGCAAAGGCGGCAGAGAGGGAATGGATCGGGATTTCCCTTGCGGCAGATAAAAATGAGATTTATGGAGCAGGACTGGCACTTGGCAGAGATGAAATTTATTATATTCCTGTGGGGGGACTGATCACAGGAGAATATTTAAGGAGCAGCATTTCCATTCTGGGAGAAAAGGCAGTTCTGTGTGCCATGGATGTCAAGACAGTGCTGAAACATATTTCTGTTAAGGATCCGTCCCGGGTATTTGATGCAGGAGTAGGAGCCTATCTTCTGGATCCTCTGAGAAGTGATTACGACTGCCGGTATATTGCGGAGAAATACCTGGATGGAATGGAAGTGCCTTCCAGGGAGGAATTGATCGGCAAGGCTTCGTTTGGCCGGGCATGGGAGGAAGATGTGCCAGGTCTTGGAACGCTTCTGAGTTATCTGGCCTATATACCGGTATGTGCCAGAGAGCCTATTCTCAACAGTCTTGAAGAGACAGGCATGAAGAGAGTATACACAGATATTGAACTGCCTCTTATTTTTACCCTGGATTCCATGGAAAAGTCGGGGATCCGCGTAAAAGGGGAGGAGCTTAAAGTTTACGGGGAGAAGCTGATGAGCCGGATCCTGGAACTGGAAAAGAAGATCTGGGAGGAGGCAGGAGAAGGATTCAATATCAATTCACCTAAGCAGCTTGGAGTGATCCTTTTTGAGAAGCTTGGACTTCCCGGAGGAAAAAAGACCAAAACAGGTTATTCCACAGCAGCGGATATCCTGGATAAACTGGCACCGGAACATGAGATCATCAGGGATATTCTGGAGTACCGTCAGCTTGCCAAGCTGAAATCAACCTATGCAGACGGCCTGGGAAATGTGATCGAGGAAGATGGACGGATCCATTCTACCTTTAACCAGACCATCACCGCCACAGGCAGGATCAGCAGCACGGAACCCAATCTTCAGAATATTCCGGTGCGTATGGAACTGGGAAGACAGATCCGCAAGGTTTTCGTGCCGGACGATGGTTATGTGTTCCTGGATGCGGATTATTCGCAGATCGAGCTTCGTGTCTTGGCCCATATGTCAGGGGACGAGAAGCTGATCCAGGCATACAGGGAGGCAGAAGACATCCACAGGCTTACTGCATCACAGGTGTTCCATGTACCCCTTGATGAGGTGACCCCGCTTCAGAGAAGAAATGCCAAGGCAGTTAATTTCGGGATCGTATACGGGATCAGTTCCTTTGGCCTGAGCCAGGATCTCAGCATTACCAGAAAAGAAGCGGCAGAATATATAGAGAAATATTTTGAAACTTACCCCAGCATCAAAGGTTTTCTGGATGGACTGGTGGAAACAGGAAAAGAAAAAGGCTATGTAAGTACCATGTTCGGCAGGAGGAGACCTGTTCCGGAGCTTAAATCCAGTAAATTCATGCAGCGTTCTTTTGGAGAGCGGGTGGCCATGAATTCACCGATCCAGGGAACAGCAGCGGACATCATCAAAATTGCCATGAACCGTGTTTATGAGAGGCTGAAAGAAGAGAATTTAAGTTCAAGGCTGGTTCTCCAGGTACATGATGAGCTTCTCATTGAGACAAAGAAAGAAGAAGCAGAAGAAGTTTCCAGAATCCTTGAAGAGGAGATGAAGGGGGCGGCACAGCTTAAAGTGGAGCTTGAGGTTGATATGCACCAGGGCAAAAACTGGTATGAGGCGAAGTGACATGAGGATAATCGGAGTTACCGGCGGAGTGGGGGCCGGCAAAAGTACAGTACTTGAAATGCTTGAAAAAAACTGGGATGCATATGTGATCCAGGCGGATCATCTTGGCCATGTCCTTATGGAGCCGGGAGAAGAATGTTATGAGCCGGTTGTCAGATTGTTTGGAAAAGAATCCATAAAAAATGATAAAACTATTGACCGAAAGAGGGTTTCGGATGTAGTATTCTCCAATAAGGATATGCTTTTGAAGCTTAACGGGATCATTCATCCGGCTGTGAAACGGAGGATATTGTCTCTTCTTGAGGAACAGAGACAGGCAGGAAGGAAGCTGTGCGTGGTAGAGGCAGCCCTTTTCCTGGAAGAGAAATACCAGGATTTCTGTGATGAAGTGTGGTATGTATATACAGACCAGGAAATCCGTATTCAGCGACTTATGGAGAACAGAGGTTATTCCAGGGAAAAATCCCTTGGCATTATCCGAAACCAGGTATCTGATCAGACTTTCCGGGGTCATGCAGATCGTGTGATCACCAACAATGGAAGTACGGAGGATACTCTGAGACAGATCAGAGAAGGGATAGAAAAGAAATGAGACTTTGTAGTATTGCCAGCGGAAGCAGCGGGAACTGTGTTTATGTAGGCTCAGATGAGGCGCACGTGCTGGTAGATGTGGGGATCAGCGGCAGGGGAATTGAAAAAGGCCTGAATTCCCTTGAACTTACGGGAAAAGACATTGACGGAATCCTGATCACCCATGAACATTCCGACCACATCAGGGGACTGGGTGTCATTGCCAGGAAATATGAGATCCCCATTTATACAACGGGAGGCACGGCAGATGCTATTTCCGGGATCCGGTCTCTTGGTAAGATACCGGAGGGGATTATCCATGAAATCCGTGAGGATGAACCTTTTGAGATCGGAGATCTAAAAATAAATCCCTTTACCATTCCTCACGATGCGGCGCAGCCTGTAGGGTTCCGCCTGGAATGTGGGGAACATTCTGTGGGAATTGCCACAGACCTTGGCAAATACAACGATTACATTGTAAAGAACCTTGAGAATCTGGATGCAGTGCTTCTGGAAGCCAACCACGATATCCGTATGCTTCAGGTGGGAAAATATCCCTATTACCTGAAACAGAGGATATTGGGAGACAGAGGCCACCTTTCCAACGAAAATGCGGGAAGGCTTCTGTGCCGGATTCTTCATGATAATCTGAAAGCAGTTTTTCTCGGCCATTTAAGCCGGGAGAACAATTACGAGGAGCTTGCTTATGAGACGGTGTGCTCCGAGGTAACTCTTGGTGACAACCCATATAAGTCACGGGATTTCAAGATCCAGGTGGCAGGGCGGGATCACATATCAGACATAATAACAGTGTAGAAAGGAAAAAACAATGAAGAAGACAATTATCACAGTAGTAGGAAATGACACAGTAGGGATCATTGCAAAGGTTTGTACATATCTGGCAGAGAACCAGATCAATATCCTTGATATTTCCCAGACGATCGTACAGGGATATTTCAACATGATGATGGTTGCAGATACTGCAAAATGTGAGAAAGATGCAGCAGTACTTTCCGGAGAACTTGCTGAACTTGGTAAAGAAATCGGCGTTGTGATCCACTGCCAGCATGAAGATATCTTTAACATGATGCACAGAGTATAATCAATATCAATTCATCGGGGAGAAAAAAATGATCAATATTTTTGAAGTAAACGAGACAAATAAAATGATCGAGCAGGAAAACCTGGATGTACGTACCATTACTCTTGGTATCAGCCTTCTTGACTGTATCGATCCGGACCTTGATACACTGAACAGAAAGATTTATGAGAAGATTACCACAAAGGCAAGGAATCTTGTTTCCACAGGCGAGGAGATTGCCACAGAATACGGGATTCCCATTGTAAACAAGCGAATTTCCGTAACACCGATCGGACTGGTAGGCGGTGCTGCATGCAAGACACCGGAGGATTTTGTAAGCATTGCAAAGACTCTGGACAGAGTTGCCAAGGAAGTTGGTGTAAACTTTATCGGCGGTTATTCTGCACTGGTAAGCAAGGGAATGACACCTGCTGAGGAGCTTCTGATCCGTTCTATCCCACAGGCAATGGCAGAGACAGAGCGTGTCTGCAGTTCTGTAAATGTAGGTTCCACAAAGACAGGAATCAATATGGACGCTGTAAAACTTATGGGTGAGATCATCCTTGAGACTGCCCGGGCTACCAAAGATCAGGACTCTCTTGGATGTGCCAAACTGGTGGTATTCTGCAATGCACCGGATGATAACCCGTTTATGGCAGGAGCATTCCACGGTGTCACAGAGGCAGATTGCATTATCAACGTGGGTGTCAGCGGCCCGGGCGTTGTAAAGAAAGCTCTGGAGCAGGTTCGCGGAGAGGATTTTGGCACACTCTGTGAGATGATCAAGCGTACAGCATTCAAGGTTACCCGTGTAGGCCAGCTTGTTGCACGTGAGGCATCCAGACGTCTGAATGTACCATTTGGAATCGTTGACCTTTCCCTTGCGCCTACACCTGCCATCGGTGACAGTGTGGCGGAAATCCTTGAGGAGATCGGTCTTGAGAGAGCCGGAGCACCGGGAACAACTGCAGCCCTTGCGCTTCTTAACGACCAGGTCAAAAAAGGTGGTGTTATGGCAGCACAGGCAGTAGGTGGTTTAAGCGGAGCGTTCATCCCGGTCAGCGAAGACCAGGGAATGATCGATGCGGTAAATGTAGGTGCCCTTACTCTTGAAAAGCTTGAGGCAATGACCTGTGTCTGCTCAGTAGGTCTTGATATGATCGCTGTGCCTGGAGATACCAAGGCATCCACACTTTCCGGAATTATTGCAGATGAGTCTGCAATCGGAATGGTAAACCAGAAGACAACTGCAGTCCGTCTTATTCCGGTGATCGGCAAAGGTGTTGGAGAGACTGTAGAGTTCGGTGGCCTTCTTGGATATGCACCGATCATGCCTGTGAATTCCTTCTCCTGTGATGCGTTTGTACAGCGTGGCGGAAGGATTCCGGCGCCGATCCACAGCTTTAAAAATTAATATAAAGTTTTTCTTGACAACTCTGCATCAGTGTGGTAAAGTGTACCCAACATAAAAAACAAGAACAAACCAGTGAGAAAGAGAAGTAGATATCCAGGAATCTTTACAGAGAGCGGTGATGGTGTGAATCCGCAGGAAACCAGATATTGAATGGACTTTCGAGGGCGGTCCGAAATGGAATACAGAGTAGGCACCGACGGGAACCAAACCCGTTACCAATGAGGAGTGTATGTTAGTACACCGTTAAGTGGACGATTCGTCAATTTGAGTGGTACCGCGATAATAAAGAACTTTATTACCGTCTCAAGCATAAGTATAAGCTTGAGACGGTTTTTTGCATTGAGAATATTTCCCATATGCTGTAATGAAGTCTCCGGGTGTACAGGTAATGAAAATCATAATTGCATGAAAGAGAGGAAAAGGATTATGAAAAAAGTAAACGCATTAAAAGCAGCAGGAGCATTTTTTATGGCAGCAGTCATGACAGCAGGAAGCACAAGCATGGTTTTTGCAGAAGATGAGAATTATGTCATCGGTATTGAGCAGTTTGCAGAGCACGGTTCCCTGGATAACTGCCGTGAGGGATTCCTGGAGGGACTGAAAGAAGAGGGAATCGAAGAAGGCAAGAACCTGACTGTAGAGTATAAGAATGCAGCGGCAGATATGGGAACTGCAGGACAGATTTCCGATAATTTTGTAAGCTCCAAGGTGGATCTGATCTGCTCCATCGCAACACCAAGTGCCCAGAGTGCCTACAATGCAGCAATGGAAAAAGGAATCCCGGTTATCTACACTGCAGTTACAGATCCGGTTGCCGCAGAGCTGGCAGATGAGGACGGCAACTCTGTAGGAGAGGTTACGGGAACCAGTGACAAGCTTCCGGTAGAGCAGCAGCTTGAGATGATCCGCAAGATGCTTCCGGATGCAAAGACCATCGGAATCCTTTATACAACAAGTGAGGCAAACTCCGAATCTGCGATCAAGGAATATGAGGCACTTGCAGACAAATATGATTTCACTATTGAGACAGCAGGAATCACACAGACATCTGAAATCCCGCTGGCAGCACAGGGCCTTCTTGACAAGGTAGACTGCCTTACAAACCTGACAGATAACACAGTTGTAAGCTCTCTCCCCACAATCCTTGAGATGGCTAATGAGAAAAATATCCCGGTATTCGGAAGCGAGATCGAGCAGGTTAAGATAGGATGCCTTGCAGCAGAAGGGCTTGACTATGTGGCACTTGGCAAACAGACAGGAAAAATGGCAGCACAGGTATTAAAAGGCGAGAAAAAAGCATCTGAGCTTCCATATGAGACAATTGAAGATGCAAGCTTTTATGTAAATGAGAAAGTGGCTGAGAACCTGGGAATCGAAGTACCGGAAGAGTTAAGCAGCACAGCAGCAGAAAGTTTTACAGAAATCATAGAGAGTACAGAGGAGTAAACCATGGATTTTGTTATCACTATCCTGGAGCAGGGCCTGATCTACGGTATCCTTGCACTGGGCGTATATATCACATACAAAATACTGGATTTTCCTGATCTTACCGCTGACGGCAGCTTCCCACTGGGAGCTGCTGTCAGTGCGGCTCTGATCACAAAAGGAATAAATCCCTATCTTACATTACTGGCTGCATTTGCAGCAGGCGTTGTGGCAGGTATCTGTACAGGACTGATCCATGTAAAAGGAAAGGTACGGGATCTGTTATCCGGAATCATCATGATGACAGCACTGTGGACCATCAACCTAAGGATTGCGGGAACTTCCAATGTACCGCTTTTTTCCAAGGAAACTATTTTTAAAAATTCCATGACAGAGAAGATCTTTACGGGAGGTGCTTCCTCCTACTCCACACTGATCATTGTCCTTATTCTGGCTGTGATAGCCAAACTTCTTCTGGATTTTTATATGAACAGCAAATCCGGATTTCTCTTAAGAGCAGTAGGAGATAATGACAAGCTTGTCACAGCTCTTGCCAAGGATGAAGGAAATGTAAAGATCCTGGGACTTGCCATTGCAAACGGCCTGATCGCTCTTTCCGGAAGCATCTTCTGCCAGGAGGAGAGAGTGTTTGAAATTTCCATGGGAACCGGTGCCATTGTGATCGGACTTGCCAGTGTTATCATCGGAACCAGCATTTTCAGGAATCTTACATTTGTAAAATCCACCACAGCCGTGATCATAGGCTCTGTCCTTTATAAGGCATGTACAGCAGTTGCCATGAGGAACTTCGAACCGCAGGATATGAAATTTATCACAGCAGCATTATTCCTGATCGTACTTCTGATCAGTATGGAAAGAAAGAGAAAGGTAAAGACACATGCTTGAACTGAAAAATATTTATAAATATTATAATCCGGGCACTGTCAATGAGATGTGTCTTTTTAAGGATTTTAACCTGACTGTAAAAGAGGGAGAGTTTGTTTCCGTAGTAGGAAGTAACGGTTCCGGAAAAACCTCCATGCTGAACATCATCTGTGGAAGTATTCCTGTGGAATCCGGTAAGATCATCCTTGATGGAAAAGATATCACCAGGGAAAAAGAGTTCCGCAGAAACCGCAGGATCGGAAGAGTCTATCAGAACCCTGCGCTTGGAACCTGCCCCAGCATGACAATCCTTGAGAATATGTCGCTGGCTGACAACAAGGGGATGAAATATGGTCTTGGAAGAGGAATTAATAAGGGAAGAGTAGATTTTTACAGAGATCTGCTCCGTCCCCTGAACCTGGGCCTGGAAGACAAGATGCATGTGAAGGTTGGCTCTCTTTCCGGTGGACAGAGGCAGGCCATGGCACTTCTCATGTCAACTATGACGCCCATTGAATTTCTGATCCTTGATGAACATACTGCAGCACTGGACCCCAAAACAGCAGATATCATCATGGAGCTTACAGACAAACTGGTAAAGGAAAAACACCTGACAACCATCATGGTCACACATAATCTCCGCTATGCAGTGGAATATGGAAACCGTCTGATAATGATGCACCAGGGAGAGGCAGTGATCGACTGCGCAGGTGCAGAAAAAGAAGCTCTGGGCATTGATCAGATCCTTGCCAAATTTAATGAGATCAGTATTGAATGTGGAAACTGAAAAAGTTATGAACGTAGATAAGCATGTAGCAGAGCGGAACGGGAATTTCTGCTTTACCAGGCACTGTGCAGCATAAATCTTATGTTGCGCAGTGCTTTTTTTCTTGAGTTGTATGCACTGTCGTGCTAAAATGTAAAAGTAATTTTGTACACAGGAGGGAACGATCATGAAATTTTCAAAAAGACTGGACAGATTTGGAGATGAGATTTTTGCTGCCCTGAACAACCGCCGTATGGAGCTGGAGAAGCAGGGTATGAAGATTTACAATATGAGTGTAGGCACACCGGATTTTAAAACACCGGAATATATCAAAAAAGCATTAACAGAGGCTGCTGCAGATGACAATAACTGGAAATACAGCCTTCGGGATCTTCCGGAACTGCTTGAGGCAGTCTGTACCTATTACAAAAAACGATTTGGAGTTGAGCTGACACCGGATATGGTTATGACCGTATATGGAAGTCAGGAAGGAATGGGACATCTGGGAATGGCTCTCTGTGATGAGGGAGATACAGTGCTTCTTCCGGATCCCTGTTATCCGGTATTTGCGGCAGGAAGCCTGATGGCAGGTGCTGTTCCATATTATTATCCGCTGGTTGCAGAACATGATTTTCTTCCATATGTGAAAGATATCCCGGAGGATGTTGCCAGAAGGGCAAAATATATGGTAGTTTCCCTGCCTTCCAATCCGGTAGGAAGTATTGCAACACCCGGACTTTATGAGGAGATCATTGAATTTGCCAGAAAATATGACATTCTTATTATCCATGATAATGCTTACAGTGATATTATCTTTGACGGTGCAGAAGGAGGAAGTTTTCTGGCCACACTTGGAGCCAGGGAAGTGGGAGTGGAATTTTTCAGTCTTTCCAAATCCTTTAACGTGACAGGAGCCAGAATGAGTTTTCTGGTAGGCCGTCCGGATGTGATCGCGGCACTTCGTAAGCTGAGAAGCCAGATTGACTTCGGTATGTTTCTTCCCATCCAGAAAGCTGCTCTTGCAGCACTTACAGGTCCGCTGGACAGTGTAAAAGAACAGTGCCGTATGTATGAGGAAAGAAGAGATACTCTCTGCCAGGGCCTTCGTGATATTGGCTGGGAGCTTCCTAACGGCAAGGGAACCATGTTTGTGTGGGCGAAGATTCCGGGAGGCAGAACAGACAGCATGGCATTTTGTATGGAACTTATGGAAAAAGCAGGTGTCATCGTAACTCCAGGCTCCAGTTTTGGCCCTCATGGAGAGGGATATGTGCGTTTTGCCCTGGTGCTCCCACCTGAAAAGATCCGGGAAGCTGTGGAATCTATCTGCAAAAGCGGATTATGATTTTTATAATGTAATATTTACTGAAACAATAGCTGTAAAATTGTAAAAAATACATAAAAAATACAGAATAGAACAGTATTTAGTTGAGAAAGTGCGCAAAATTCAGTATACTTAAAATATAAAACAAAAGGAGTGATTTTATCAGAAGTATAAGGAGGTTTTGCATGTGAAGAGAAAAAGGATTTTATCTTGGCTGGTTACACTGACAGTATTAAGCTGCAGCAGTCCGGTGGTAACAATGGCAGAGGCTTTTGCAGATGAAGATCTGTTGATCCATTCTGAAAATTCGGAGCTTTCTGCAGGGGAATCTACAGAAAAGACAGAAATATCGGAGGAGACTTTGGCTGGGGAAGAGGTTCAGCAGGATATACCGTATCAGGGTGAGGTCTCAGAATCGGAATCAGAGGATTTGCTGCAATCGCAGCCGGAAACAGAGGCAGAGATTTTTACAGATCCTTCTGTACCGGCAGCAGGAACTGCAGAAGCTGATCCGGCAGATTATTCCGTACATTTTGAAAATCTCAGGGAGGACGATTACTGGACATATGGTTATGAGAACAGTATCTATGAACTAACCGTAAATACAGACTCTCTGACGGGCAGGAATCTGAAGCTTCGGTGGAGTGTGGGATATCGGATAGAGGAGCAGTTCGGAAATGATTATTTTACCACAGAAATACCGGAGGAATATGTTTTCTGGAAAGAGAAAACAGAAGATAATTCCAGACTTGTGATTGATACGGCTAAACTGAAGCAGGCCATAGACTGGCTGTATGGTACGGAAGGGTATTCGCACTGGTTTGAGGTCCGTGCCCAGGTTGTGGATGCCGGTGGAGAGGGAGAACCATTTTTTACTGCAAAGGCAGGCTTAAGAGGCGTGTGTGAGGCAGAGGAGGATTATCGTTATCCCTCTTTTGCATCCTCCATTCTTCCGGGAGAAAAGATCCAGATAGGAAGAAGCTTTGACTGTTATGTAAAGGATGAAGAGCATCCGGAGGGAGCATTACTTCCGGTGCAGATCACAGGTGTACGCGCGGGAGGTGCTTCTGAGGGAGAAGAAGTATCAGGAGCAGATATTTTTGAACTGACAGAAAATTCAGACGGCTGGCAGCTTTTTGGGAAAAATCCAGGCTATGTGAAGGGAATACTGGATTATAAGGATATCCATGGAAACCCTCAGACTTACCATTTTAAGATAGATATCAAAAATTATGTATATCGGATGGAACTTGTCAGTGAGGATGGAAGCACCCGGATCGCAGTAAATGAAAAAAAGAAGATCCTGATAAATGTATACCGGAAAACGGATCTGGATTCTCCAGGTGAAAAACTGCAGCCAGGGCAGTATTACATTGCCCTTAAGGAAGAAAGTTTTGAACCGGGGATGTTTGAAATTGTGGATGTGAATGAAGAGGACTCCCTGATTTCTCTTCGTGCACTGGAAAATGCAGGAAAAAGAACAAAAATCAAACTGATCGCAGGCTCGAAGGAGGCAACAGAAGATGGTATGCCAATCTGGGAAACAGAGGGAGAAATCTGGTTGGATATTGTCTCAGCCGTAATCTGTGATCACAACTGGGTTACGGAAAGCCAGACAGAACCTACCTGTACAGAGGAGGGGCTGAGATCAGAACGATGTACCTTATGTAAAGAGACCAGAGAAACTGTTATTGAGAAAAAACCTCATACAATAGTGACTGTCATCGACAAAAAAGAAAACTGCGGAAATGCGGGTAAACGTCATCAGGAATGCAGTGTATGTCATGGAGAGAAAAAGGCCCTTGCAGATATTCCTGCAACAGGCAAACATAATTGGAAGACAACCAGACAGATAACATCAACCTGTACCAAACAAGGCTTAAAGACAGAAAAATGTACTGTCTGTGGAAAACCCAAAGATACGGTCATTAAGAAAAAAGAACATAATATGGTAAAGGTTGTTGACCAGAAAGCAGATTGTGTAAAACCCGGTAAATCCCATCAGGAGTGCAGCGTGTGCCATGGCCAGAAAAAAGTACTGCCAGATACTCCGGCAAAGGGACATATCTGGAGCAAATACACAGTCAAAAAAGCTGCGACTGTATTTAAAGAAGGTTCCAAGACACGAAAGTGCAGTAAATGCAAAATAACAGATAGCGTAAAAATACCAAAGGTAAAAGCAACTGTAAAGTTATCCCACAGCAAGATAAAGATTTTTAAAGGTTATACAGAAACGATTACAGTTTCAGGTCTGGGAGCCGGTGATTCCATAAAAAGTGTAAGCGTGTTAGATGAAAAGAGAGTAAAAGTTGAAAGAAAGAATAACACCATAAAACTTACAGCGCTGACATCAGGATCCAGTACAGTTCTTACTGTCAAAACTGCCGGAGGAGCAAAAGCGACCTGTCATGTGGATTTTGACAAGATCAGAACTTCATCCATCAGGGGACCCAGAACAATGACGGTATTTCGAGGAAAGAAGAAAGCGATAAATCCTAAGATCATTCCATCCAACAGTCAGGAAAAAGTTACCTACAAGATAAAAAGCGGTAAAAATAGGATCAGAATTCATCGTTCTGAGGGAACGGTTGAGGGATTAAAACGCGGAAAAGCAGAAATTTATATCATATCCGGCAAAGCAAAGCGTGTTTGTGTGATAACGGTCACTTAAGAGTGATGCGGATCTGCTTCTCCATTTCGTGAACAAAGGGCAGGCCGGACTGTGCAGCAGAGACTGCCTGGTAAATATTGGAGGCATTACAGGTTTCCAGGAACAGATCATAGTCATTGGCTGAGAGGAATTTTTCTCCATCTGCAGGTTTTGTGATAAGAGGGATCCGGCCCTGTTTTTTTACAGTACCCATAAGAGAACTGCTGCTTTTGCGAAAACCAAGTACCCGGGCATAGGGAATCTGCCCGGGTGCTTTTTCTGTAAGACCCAGAAGAATATGAAGAAGTCCGCGGTTAACTGCAGTCCGGGTGATATCCCGGGTTTTGAGAAGGTCAGCAAACTGGGAAAAACCCTGATACTGGTTCCGGAACTTAAGGATCCTGCGGATAAGGGCATCACTGAGGATCTCATAGCGGGAAAGAGAATTAGAGGTTTCCGTAAGCAGCTTATAGTGGAGAAGCAGGTCAAAATGGGATTCAAAGACCATTGCGTTCTTTTTTAAGCTGTCTGTGAATGGGGGCAGGGACTCTGGAGGAATCAGAGAGGAAAGCACAGTATGTGTCCCGGGATCCTGGGGATCTTTAAGAAGGCTTCGTATGGCGGAAGCAGAAGGAAAGGAATCCTTTATGATCTCTGCATCGTGGTAGCCCTGGCCTTTCCGGAGAAGGGCAGCCGGTTTGATGGAGCTTTTAAGGCGCAGGATGGCCTTACAGTACTCAATACCCAGGATATTGTTGGGAGACGAGAGTATCTGTCTGGAATCCTGGATAAAACCCTGTCCGGAGGCGGAGACTCTGATCAGATAAGCTTCCAGAGCATTACTTCTGGCAGCAGGAAAAGTCATTCCCCTTCGGAGGTTATCCTGAAGGATCTCACGGTAAAACGGCGGTTCTTTTACAAGGATTTCTGCAATTTTCATAAGAACAGAAGTGTCTCCACATTCGCAGCCGAAGCACAGCTCATCTACCACGCCAAGACCGTCAAGAAGGCTGACACCACCCTGTGCAAAAGCTTCCGCACTGGCAGTGGCAGTACTTACCGGAAGTTCCAGAACAAGGTCAGCACCGCCAAGAAGAGCCATCTCTGCCCGGGTATGCTTCCCCAGAAGTGCGGGCGCACCTCTCTGGACAAAATCCCCGCTCATGGCGACCACGATATAATCTGCTTTAAGGATCTCTTTTGCATAGCGGATCTGATAGGCGTGTCCGTTATGAAATGGGTTATATTCCGCGATAATTCCAACAACCTTCATAGAAAAGCTCCAATCCTGTTATAATGGGACATTGTAACATAAGCTGTCTTAAAGAACAAATAAAAAGAATGTAAAGATATACAATTGCACCTTAAAAAATACCAGCCTCTGCCACATTCTGACAATGAAAAGCTTGAAAAGCAAAAGGCTTGGGGGTATAATAAACACAGTATAGTGCCCGGGAGGCACTAGCGTTTTTGTTCACAATAAGAAAGGAGCCATTTAATCATGGGATTTGTTGATCTGCTTAAGAAAAGAGCAAAAGAAAGCGTAAAGACAATTGTACTGCCGGAGACAGAGGATATGAGAACTCTTGAGGCAACTGACAAGATTCTGAAAGAGGGAGTTGCCAAGATCATCCTGATCGGTAACGAGGAGGAGATCAAAGCTAAAGCAGCAGAAGGCGGCTTTGATATTTCCGGTGCTCAGATCGTAGATCCGGAGACATCTGACAAGACTCAGGCATATATCGACAAGTTTGTTGAGCTGAGAGCTAAGAAAGGAATGACACCTGAGAAAGCAAAAGAGATCCTTCATACTCAGTACCCATACTATGGCGTAATGATGGTTAAGATGGGTGATGCAGACGGTATGGTATCCGGAGCATGCCATTCTACAGCAGACACACTTCGTCCGTGTCTCCAGATCCTGAAGACAAAACCGGGAACCAAGCTTGTTTCCGCATTCTTCCTGATCGTAGTTCCGGACTGTGAGTATGGTGCTGACGGAGCATTTGTATTTGCTGATTCCGGACTTAACCAGAATCCGACACCGGAAGAACTTTCCGCTATTGCAGCATCTTCCGCAGAGTCCTTTGAGCTTCTTGTTCAGGAGGAGCCGATCGTAGCTATGCTTTCCCATTCCACCAAGGGAAGTGCAAAACATCCGGACGTAGATAAGGTTGTAGAGGCTACCAGAATCGCTAAAGAGGAACATCCGGAACTTAAGCTTGACGGAGAGTTCCAGCTTGATGCAGCTATCGTTCCAAGCGTAGGCGCATCCAAGGCACCGGGAAGCGAAGTAGCCGGTAAAGCTAACGTACTGGTATTCCCGGATCTTGATGCAGGTAATATCGGATACAAACTTGCTCAGCGTCTTGGTAAAGCAGAAGCATACGGACCTGTTACACAGGGTATTGCAAAACCTGTAAATGACCTGTCCCGTGGATGCTCTGCAGATGATATCGTTGGTGTTGTAGCGATCACAGCAGTACAGTGCCAGGCAGAGGATAAATAATCATCCTTACATATCAGTTGGAGGCGGATGTATTTCCGCCTCCGCATATTATTAAAAAATCAGGAGAGTAAAATCATGAACGTATTGGTTATCAACTGTGGAAGTTCTTCATTAAAATATCAGTTAATCGATTCCGAGACAGAGAATGTACTTGCAAAAGGTCTCTGCGAGAGAATCGGTATCGACGGAAGACTGGTATATCAGAAAGCCGGATGTGACAAAGAGATCACAGAGGCAGCCATGCCAACACATAAGGAAGCGATCCAGATGGTTCTGGATGCACTTACAAATGATAAGACAGGTGCGATCGGCAGCCTGAAAGAGGTTAACGCTATCGGACATCGTGTCGTACACGGCGGCGAGAAATTCGCTTCCTCCGCAGTGATCACAGACGAGATGATCAAAGCAGTAGAAGAGTGCAACGATCTTGCACCTCTTCATAACCCGGCTAACCTGATCGGTATCCGTGTATGTGCAGAGCTTATGCCGGGCGTACCGCAGGTAGGCGTATTTGATACAGCTTTCCATCAGACAATGCCTGCAAAAGCATATCTCTACGGACTTCCGCTTGATTTCTACAAGAAATACAAAGTAAGAAGATACGGTTTCCACGGAACCTCCCACAGCTTTGTATCCAAGAGAGCTGTTGAGTTCCTTGGCCTTGACAAGGACAACTCCAAGGTTATCGTATGCCACCTTGGAAACGGATCTTCTATCAGTGCAGTTGTAAATGGCAAATGCGTAGATACAACAATGGGTCTTACACCACTTGAAGGTGTTGTTATGGGAACACGTTCCGGTAACATTGATCCGGCCATCATGGAGTTCATCGCCAAGAAAGAGGATCTGGATATTGAGGGTGTTATGAATATCCTCAATAAGAAATCCGGCCTTCTTGGGCTTTCTGGCGGACTTTCCAGCGATTTCCGTGATCTGAACGAGGCAGCAGAAGGCGGAAACCAGGATGCTGCAAATGCAATCGATGTTCTGTGCTATGGCATTGCCAAATTTGTAGGTGGATATGTTGCAGCTATGAACGGTGTGGATGCGATTGTATTTACAGCAGGTATCGGTGAGAACGCAATTCCTGTACGTGAGAAAGTTGTAAGCTATCTTGGCTACCTTGGTGTAACACTTGACAAGGATGCTAACGGACATCGTGGCGAGGAGATCGTGATCTCCACACCAGATTCCAAGGTTAAGGTTGCAGTTATCCCGACTAACGAGGAGCTTGCAATCTGCCGCGAGACAGTAGCTCTTGTATAAGAGGATCGGGCATCATAAATAAGATAGAACTGGGGGCGTACCATTGGGGGCGCCCTCAATTTTCCGGCAGGAATGATATCCAGAATAATTTTTAAAATTATCGTTGACAAATTCAGACGCCATATGTATAATGGTTTGAGTGTGGATAGGAGAGACTTATGCAGATTCATTTATTAGACATTGCCACCAGTGAGGGGAAGCAGATCGTAAGAGAAGTGATTCCTGAACTGGAGAAGATTGATTTTCAGATGGGATGCTTCCCTGTACTTCATAAAGATCCTGTAGAGCTGATGATCACCAATACCGGTGACAAGGTTCTGGAGATTATGGGAACAGGCAGTATAACAGTGGGTATTCCCTGTGACCGTTGTCTGGAGACCGTAGAGGTGGAGATACCGCTGGAATTTAAGAAGAAGCTGGATATGAAGCTTACTGATGAAGAGCGTGTCAATGATCTGGATGAGAGCAGTTATCTCACAGGCATGGACCTGGATGTGGACCGGTTGGTCTATCTTGAGGTGCTGATAAGCTGGCCTTTGAAGGTCTTATGTAGAGAAGACTGTAAAGGTATCTGCAGCCGCTGCGGGAAGAACCTGAATGAAGGACCCTGCGGATGCAAGGAGGAACCTAAGGATCCCCGCATGGCAGCTATCAGTGATATATTCAGTAAATTTAAGGAGGTGTAACCTATGTCCATTTGTCCGAAGAACAAATCTTCCAAAGCTAGACGTGACAAGAGAAGAGCGAACTGGAAAATGAGCGCTATGAACCTTGTAAAATGCAGCAAATGTGGAGCTCTTATGATGCCGCATAGAGTTTGCAAGGCTTGTGGAAGCTACAATAAGAAGGAAATCATCAAAGTTGAGGACTAATTACAGTTTGAAACGGAAGAAGAATCCGGTGTACTGATACAGTATGCTGGATTTTTTTTACACTTTTTTACAGCCTCATAGACAAAAAATACCACCTCTGTTACAATAAAAATGGATGAAATAAAGAAAAAAGAGGAAATCGTATAAGTTATGAACAAAAATTTACAAAAAGAAAATACAGCCGAAGTAAATCAGATTACAGAGGGCGTGATCTGGAAACAGCTTCTGTTGTTCTTTTTTCCTATTCTGTTCGGAACACTGTTTCAGCAGATTTACAATACCGCAGATACTGTGGTGGTAGGACGTTTTGTGGGAAAAGAAGCACTTGCAGCAGTAGGCGGGTCTTCCAGCATGATCGTCAATCTGATCGTAGGATTTTTTGTGGGGCTTTGTTCCGGGGCTGCAGTGGTGATCTCTCAGTTTTACGGAGCAAAAGATGCCATCAATGTAAGAAAGACCCTTCACACAGCAATGATCTTTTGCATTGCAGCCAGTATTATTGTGGGAAGTATGGGATATGTTCTTTCAGAACCTGTGCTTTACATGATGAAAACTCCGGAAGAGGTGATCCCGGATTCTGTGCTGTATCTGCACATTTATTTTGCAGGTACTTTTTTTAACCTGGTATATAATATGGTATCCAGCATATTAAGGGCAGTGGGAGACTCCAAAAGACCGCTTTACGTGCTGATGATCACCTGTGTCCTGAATATTATTCTTGATGTTGTCATGGTAGTATTCCTGGGGCTTGGGGTATTAGGTGTTGCCCTTGCCACGGTAAGCGCTCAGGCAGTCAGTGCGGTTCTGGTTACATGGTTTCTTATAAGAACCCGTGATATTTACCGCCTGGAAATAAAGAAAATGGAGTTTGACAGACATTCCCTTGCCATGATCCTCCGTATCGGCCTTCCGGCAGGGCTGGAGTCTGTGATGTATAATATAGCCAACCTGACCATACAGATTTTTGTAAATGAGCTGGGAACGGATACAGTGGCAGCCTGGGGCACACTTGGAAAGATCGATGCGGTATTCTGGATGGTATGCAATGCGTTTGCTATTGCAATTACCACCTTTGTGGGACAGAACTATGGTGCCGGAAAATACCGCCGAATGAGGAAAAGTGTACGTGTGTGTATGGCAATGGCGTATATTACGGCATTTATTGTAAGCAGTGCTATTGTGGCCTTTGCTGAGCCTATTTACCGGCTGTTTACCACAGATCAGACAGTGGTGGAGATTGGTGTACATATGATCCGCTACCTGATCCCTTCCTATGCGCTTTATGTTGTTATTGGAATTTTATCCGGAGCTTTAAGAGGGGCGGGGAAGGTTCTGGTACCTATGATCCTTACCTGTGGCGGGGTGTGCCTGATTCGTATGATCTGGCTGTTTGTTTTTGTAACCTCTCATCCGGGGATCAACAATATCATGCTCAGCTATCCGGTCTCCTGGGTCATCACGGCAGTATTATTTGTGATTTACTATTTCCGGCGATTTCCGGGGATCAAAAGCATGGGAAAACGCCGATCATCCTGAAAAGTGTCATGTTATCCCATGTGGATTGCAACTTTCAAAAAAATGCTTTATGCTTATATCAGCAGAAGCAGGGGAACTTGCGTAGTGCAGGTTCCCCTGATGTTTTACCGGAGGAAAAGAAATGAACGAAAAATACAGAACATATAGAATAACAGAGAGACTGTGTATGATATATATGGTGGTATTTTTTATACTGGCTTTTGGAACCCGGGTGTATGGGGCAGACAGAAAAATAACAGAATTTTCCAGTATCTTTTATATTCCTGCCGGAGCAGTAGAGCAGGGAGCCGGAGAGAGGGAAGCAGCCAGAGTGCTGGGGAATCTTTCTGTCAGCGGTTTTGTGGAGGGAGAAGATCCGGTATCTTTAAATATAAAATGGGATTTTTCAGAGGTTGATTTTTTGAGGAAGGGAGTTTATGAGGTGCAGGGGATACCGCAGATCCCGGAAGGGTGGGAAGTTGCGGAGAATGTAACAGCTCCTGTATACAGAACCTGCATTTCCGTTCAGGAACCGGGAAAGCCGGAGATCAATGCCTGTACCTGTATGAAATCCGCAGGGCTTTTTGTGTTTCCATGGGTGTCCGGACTGGACACAGATGCAATGTCCGTATGGCTGCGAAAAGAGAATGGTTCCTGGATCGATGTCACAGAGACAGGCTATGCATTGTGTGAAGATGAAGGCCTGTATTTGGCTAATTCTGCCATGCAGGTGGGAAATATCTATGAACTTACTGTAAAATACCAAAAGGGAAGCACCAGGATCCTGAAGTTCCTCTGCAAAAGCAGAACAGAGCTGGAGATCATAAGTTACATACCAGGGTCTGTCGGAGGACAGCACAGTTTTTCCAGAGTACTTTCTTCTGTGGAAGATACAGGTAATTATCTGACCCGGTGCAGCGCCTGCGCAGTAAGGACAGGATCGGATATTACCCCTGTCCTGGAAGAACTTTCCCGGAATGTGGAGCTGATGGCAAGTACCTCAGAGGTCTATGAAAATACTGCGGAAAATCCCGCCCAGTCTTTGTATGCTGTATGGGACGGATCAGAAGTAGATACTTCTGTTCCGGGAGTCTATAAAGTTAAGGGGAGCTTTCAGGTACCGGATGGATATGAACTTGCAGAAAATCTTACTCTGCCGGAAGCATACGCCTATATTACTGTCCAGAAAACAGGACAGCCACAGGTGGACACCTACTATATGCCGACAGCCGCAGAGTTCTTTTTTCCCATGGTGCTGGACGGGTTTGATGATCAGGAGATACACAGGTTCCGTGTATATTTAAAAGAAAAAGACGGTAAAACTGTGCGTCTTACAGATAATGTATCTGAAATATCCAAAGAAGGGCTGGCTGTTCTGAGAAGCTGCTTTCAGGAGGGAAAAGATTATTATCTTTATATCAACTGGGATAATGGCGGGACAGGAGTATTTTCTTTTACCTATGACCAGCAGTTTATTACCAATGAGAACTGGCTGGAAAGGAATTATGCGGACAGAGACGGAATCACTTTTCCGGATATCAGCCAGGAGCAGGAGATCACACCTTCTCCTTTGGCAGAACCGTCTGTGTCAGAAAGTCCCTCTGAAGAAGACCGGCCTGAGGTGACAAAAGTGCCGGAAAATACCTCCGGCGAAAAAGAAAGGGACAGACAGAGTCCGACTGGAGAATCCGATATCCCCTCTTCTTCAGACGCACTGGAGATGGTAAAGGAGACCGTGACAGATAAATGGACAGTGATCAGCGGGAAACGGCTTCAGGTGATCCTTGAAAATTCAGGAGAAAGCATCAGCTTTGAGAAAGGCGGAGTCAGTGTGGATGTTCCTGCTTCCGTTGCAGAAGGCTGGGGAGTGCAGGAAGGGGGAAGTGTACAGGTTCTGATCCAGAAGAATGGAGATGAGTCAGTATGTGTGAATGTATATCAGGGAGACCAGGAGATCACAGACATCCCCGGCGGGCATATTAAGATCCCTGTGGACAGTTTTTTCGGGAATGTAGACCCGCAGTCTGTGACTGTGACAGATGAAGACGGGAACGAAAAGGTGGTTTCCCTGGATAAAGAGCAGAATGTTCTGGACATACAGACAGATAAAACAGGAAGTTTTCATATAGAGAGTAAGAAAAAGGACACTGGAAAAAAAGGCATTACAGCGGCGGCCATTCTGGCAGTGGCTGTTCTGGCGGCAGGATTCGGGAGGAAGACCAGAAAGAGAGGTGTCTGAGATCGGCCGGATATGGAAATATTGGACAGGGATAATCCTGGTGGTGATCTGTCTGTCTATGGGTGTGTTTTATTTATCGTATCGCTTTAATAACAAATATGCGGCACGGTGCGAACAGCCGATTCACGGAGTTCTGTGCGCAGATGACGAGATGGCAGCGGAGAAGATATACTATCTGGCAAGAGAGTGGCAGTATTATCCGGACGTGCTTCTTACTCCCGGGATGCTGCTGAAAAACAGTTATTACAGCAGATATATTTCCATCCGGGAATATGGTGGGATGGAAATGGGAAACAAAAATGCGTCTCCCTATGGCTGCGGCACTTACAGAATGTTGATCATGCTGCCGCAGGAGAAACAGAACTGGAGTATTTTTCTTCCGGAGGTCTTTTCTGCATACAGAATTTACATTAACGGAGATCTTGCAGGCCAGGTGGGAGATCCGGACGAAGATTCCTACAGAGATGCAGTGCTGAACCGTATGTATACGTTCCGGGCTTCCGGTACTGTGGAGATCCTTATTGCTGTGGCAGACCAAAACGGAGTATCCTCGGGAATTCAGAGAGTTCCCGTGTTTGGCGCACCGCTGAAGCTGAATATGGAAAGAGGCGTGCAGGTGCTGATCAACGGATTTGTGATGGCTGTGTGCATGTGTATCCTGCTCTGTTCTTTTCTGGTGTTCCTTAAGGACCGTTCCGGGGAGTTCGGGATATTTGTACTTGTGTGTGCATGTGTTATAGGATACAGTTCCTATCCTATGACCCACAGTTTTTTCCTTCTTCCGGTACAGCCCTGGTACGGACTGGAAACCTTCTGCTATTACCTGATGCTGCCCTGTATGATCTGGCTGGAGGACCGGATCTGGGAAAAAAGAACCGGCAGATATCTTGTGGCAGTTCTGACAGTCTGGGCAGCAGCGGCTTTTGCTCTGGAACTTCTGTGCGGCAGGCTTGGTTCTGCCGGGATTCTGTATCTGGCATCCTGGATCAGTGAGGGGATGAAATGGCTGGCGGCACTGTATCTGATCATCCGGGGGATAAAGGATCCGGGGAAGAAATACGGAAGGACAGTTCTTGCCGGAACTGTGGTATACGGATGTTCTCTCGGGGCGGACAGACTGTGGCCTGTGTATGAACCTGTTGTGGGAGGATGGTTTCCGGAGATTGGCGGCCTGTTTATGATGGGAGCTTTTGGAAGTATCCTTTTCAGGGAGATTGCAGATGCTTACAGGCTGAAACTGGTGTATGAGGTGTACAGCCGCCAGACGGAGCTGCGTCTTATGGCCCAGAAAAATCATTACGAGAAACTGAAAGAGCAGATGGAGGAGACCAACCGGGTGCGCCACGATATGAGACAGCATCTCAGGCTGATAGCCTCACTTCTGGAAAACCAGAAATATGAGGAAATCCGTGAATACCTGGCAAAATATACAGTGGAATTTCAGACAAGGCTGTATTACCGGTGCTTCTGTGCCAATACAGTGGTAGATTCCATTTTGCATTACTATGAGGAAGTCTGCAGGCAGAAAAATATAGATTTCAGGTGCGAAGCAGAGATTCCTCTGGATACAGGAGTGGAAGATACGGATTTTTGCCGACTTTTTGGAAATCTAATGGAAAATGGTGTGGAAGCAGCAGGAAAATGTACAAAAAACCGAAGGTTCCTCTCTGTGAAAACCTGGGTGAAGGGAAATAAGCTTCTGATAAGGATCGAAAACAGCAGCATCGGAACCCTGGAAAGATCAGGAAAAAGACTGCTGTCCGGGAAACATGAGGGAAAGGGGATCGGAACATTCTCCGCTTCGGAGATCGCGGAAAAGTACGGAGGCCTGGCTGATTTCAGCCAGGAAGGAGATGTTTTCCTGGCTGAAGTATTTCTCAGGATACAGAAAAAAGATACTGGAGATAAGCTTTGCGTATAGCATTGGATCCTCTTTTGCGGATCTGGACCAGTTCGCCGTTATCCATAAGGAAGCCTTCTTCAAGAGCTTCCTGGATCCGGTCCATATTTACAATACATCCCCGGTAACAGGAAAGAAAACAGGAGTATCCCTGGATCAGTTCTTCAAAATGCTGAAAAGTGACATAGGAGCGTACAAGTCCCACCTCAGTATGAAGCTGGACCGCATTGCGGTATGTATCCACAAAAATAATACTGCGAACAGGAACACGCACAGGAGTCCGGTCGGAGATCACTTCGATGAACGGATCATCCTGTGCTTTTTTGATCTGCAGGGTATCAAGGATCTGGCAGAGTTTCTCAGGCTCAAAAGGTTTGAGAAGATAGTAGTGGGCGTGAACATCGTAGCTTTCCACTGCAAAATCCCTGCTTGTAGTCACAAAAATAAGTGGGCAGTCATCAGAAGCTTTCCGGATCTTATGTGCAGCTTCCATGCCGTTGATCTGCTCCATGTAAATATCGAGAAAAATAAGATCATAGGCATCGGGTCGGTAAGTTTCAAAAAATTTTTCTCCGCTGGAAAAAGTATGGATATCCGGTGTCACATGCCGGATCTGATAATAAGAGCAGATGATATGCTCAAGAATCTGTATATCTGTGGCAATATCATCAACAATAGCAATATTCATAATTCCTCCGTAAAATAAAATAACGATATCATCGGATTCCGAAAACCAGTATAACACAGAATCCGGTGTCTGGTTCAGGAAAAATAGAAAATAACAGGATCAGAAAAAAGGATGTGCCGGAAATACCTCTGAGAGGTTCCATATTTCATGGAAACTGTCGTCTCAACACAGGTCTATTGTTATTTATCGTTGGATAATTTACAATAAGATCATCAAAAAGAGAGAAAAGAAAGGCGGTAAATGTATGAGAAAGTGGAGAATGTGGATGGCAGTTATGTGTGTGGCAGCAATGGCAGGAACAATGGCAATGCCTGTATATGCCCAGGAAGACACTGCTGAGGAGGAATACGCAGAGGAAGAAACCGGTGAAGATGCAGGAGAAGAAGATCCGGCTATTGCAGAGATCTCAGAGACCATGCGTGGCCTGTGGGAGGATAATGCAGGAGATATTTACGGTTTTTATTCAGATTCCAGTTTCCTCGGACAGTGGAAGAGCCAGGATATGGATGTGACAGGAACCTATTCTCTGGCTACCAACGGTGATCTTACTGCTCTTTCCCTGGTATTGGACGAGGATAATGATGCTACCTTTTTTGTAGTTCCCAATACAGAGGAGAATATCCTGGAGCTTTATGAAAATGCAGATGACACAGAACCTACTGCATCCTTAAAGCCTTATGAGTCCACAGATGAGAATGAAAAAGATTACAATAAGGTATACCAGACTATGGCAGAAAAGCTTGATTACTGTTTCAAAGGTGTCACAGATGCAGGAGAGACTTTCCTTATTGCAGAAAATCAAGCAGGAGATTTCTGTACGGTTATGTGCATTAACAGTGATGACCAGTATGTAAGCTTTGTTGGAAAAGAGACACAGGTAGATGAGTCCACATTTACAGTGGAAGATGAGGTCTCCCAGATGTCCCTTACATTCGGCGCTGAGGCAAATGATGACGGAACTCTTACCATTGATATGGGTGATACAGGTTCCGCAACTGTGGAGCAGGCACTGGTTGCAGATGCGATCCAGCTTCTGAAATACTGTGTGGAAAATGGAACTCCCATGAACTAAATCTGTATAAAACAGCTATGCAGAAATTATCGCGTGAATAAAAAGAAAAATATAAGATCCTTCAGTAAAAAGGCGGCCGGGTGTGAAATCCGGCTGCCTTTTCTTTTGGCCTTTTTCAAACACGCTCTAGGACAAGGGTAATTTCTTGACGGGGAAGAAAAAATCCGATATCATAAGAAACGTATGGAAAAAAAGCCTGTAAAACCCCAAGGAGAAAAAATGAACATTTTAAATATAGAACATATCAATAAGATTTATGGCGATAAGATAATTTTTGACGATATTTCCTGTGGAATCCAGCAGGGCGAAAAAATCGGCATCATCGGTGTGAACGGAACCGGAAAGACAACCCTTCTCAGGGTGATCGCAGGGGAAGAAGAGCCGGATGAGGGACAGGTGATCACCCAGAACGGCATCCGTATAAGCTGGCTGCCCCAGACTCCGGAATTTCCGGATCATATGACAATTCTGGACTATGTGGCAGAAGGAAAGTGGCAGAAAGACTGGAGCACGGAAAGTGAGGCCAGACGTATGCTGAACGATCTGGGTATCACAGACCAGTCCGGAACAATGGATACGCTTTCCGGTGGAGAGAAAAAGAGAGTGGCACTTGCCAGAATGCTCCTGAATCCGGCAGATATCCTGATCCTGGATGAGCCTACCAACCATCTGGACGGAGAGATGGTGACCTGGCTGGAAGACTTTCTAAGGAGTTTCAGGGGAACTGTGATCATGGTAACTCATGACCGTTATTTCCTGGATCGTGTATGCAATCGTATCCTGGAGATCAGTCATGGCAAGCTGTACTCATATAATGGAGATTATTCCAGGTTTCTGGAACTGAAAGCCCAGCGTGAGGAGATGGAGCTTGCCAGTAAGCGGAAGCGTAAAAGCGTTCTGCGAATGGAACTGGAGTGGGCTGCCAGAGGCTGCCGTGCCAGGAGCACCAAGCAGAGAGCCCGTCTGGAACGCCTGGAAGCGTTGAAAAACGGTAAAACTCCCACTGCTGTCCAGAATATCGAAATGGATTCCGTGGAGACCCGCATGGGCAAAAAAACTGTGGAATTCCACCATGTGAGCAAAAGTGTGGAGGGGCGTCTCCTGATCCGTGATTTTGATTATATTGTCCTTCGGAATCAGAGGCTGGGCATCATAGGCCCCAATGGCTGCGGCAAATCCACGCTGATCAAAATGGCAGCAGGTCTGGTGCAGCCGGATGAGGGAGAGATCCAGCTTGGGGAGACCATTAAGATCGGATATCTTGCCCAGAATGTTCCGGATATGGATGGAAGACAGAGGGTCATTGATTATATCCGTGATGTGGCAGAGTATATTCCCACAAAAGAAGGAAGGATCACAGCGTCCCAGATGCTGGAGAGGTTTCTTTTTGATCCGGCAATGCAGTATACTCCTGTGGAGAAACTTTCCGGAGGAGAAAAGAGACGGCTTTATCTTCTGAAGGTTCTCATGGAAGCACCTAATGTGCTGCTTCTGGATGAGCCGGGTAATGACCTGGACATTCCCACCATGACCATTCTTGAGGATTATCTGGATTCTTTTTCAGGCATTGTGGTCACTGTATCCCATGACCGTTATTTCCTGGATAATGTGGTGAACCGGATCATGGCGTTTGAGGCAGACGGCCGTCTGGTACAGTATGAGGGCGGATACACGGATTATCTGGAGGCAAAGGCGGGAAAAGGCCAGCAGGTGGAATCAAGGGGAGACATGAATATTTCTTCCGGAGATGCAGACCGGCAGGAGAAGAAGAAATCATCTGCAGATACCTGGAAACAGAACCGGAAACAGAAGCTTAAATTTACCTACAAAGAGCAGCGGGAGTTTGACACCATTGATGATGATATTGCGGCTCTTGAGGAGAGGCTTTCCACCATTGATGAGGAAATGGCTGCCAATGCCACCAATGCGGGAAAGCTCCGTGAGCTGATAGAAGAAAAAGATACCACACAGCAGAAGCTGGATGAAAAGATGGACCGCTGGGTTTATTTAAATGATCTTGCGGAAAGGATCGCAGAACAGGAATAAGTGTTCTGCGAAATCCTATTGACTTTGCAGGGGAAATTCTAGTATCATAAAGAATGGTACTCTGCAATGAAAATCCTTATATTTTCAGCAGGATCTGAGGATTTTCACTACAGTGTACCTGTTACATTAATTTCTGAAACTGCTATAAGAACAGACGGCACAAGGCTGTCTGACGGGAGGTATAAAATGGCAGAAATAGTAAAGATCGTGGTTGACGCCATGGGTGGAGACAATGCACCGGCAGAACCGGTGAAGGGTGCCGTGGAGGCAGTGACAGAGCGGAAGGATATCCAGGTGATCCTTACCGGGCAGAAGGATGTGATCGAGAAGGAACTGTCCAAATATCCGGACTGTCCCAAAGACAGGATCCGGATTGTCCATACATCCCAGGTTATTGAGACAGCAGAACCGCCGGTTATGGCAATCCGTAAAAAAAAGGATTCATCCATTGTAGTGGGGCTGAATCTTGTGAAGGAACAGGAGGCAGATGCTTTTGTTTCATCGGGAAGTACAGGAGCAGTACTGGTAGGAGGACAGGTTCTGGTAGGCAGGATCAAAGGTATACTGAGGCCGCCTCTTGCTCCTCTGATCCCCACAGCAGGGGGAGTTTCCCTTCTTATTGATTGCGGTGCCAACGTAGATGCAAGACCTGATCACCTTGTACAGTTTGCACAGATGGGATCCATTTATATGGAGCATGTGGTAGGGATCAAGAATCCCCGTGTTGCCATTGTAAATAACGGAGCTGAGGAGGAGAAAGGAAATGCCCTGGTAAAGGCAACCTTCCCTCTTCTTAAGGAATGTAAGGACATTAATTTTATCGGAAGTATTGAGGCAAGGGATATTCCGGCCGGTTATGCGGATGTGGTAGTCTGTGAGGCGTTTGTAGGAAATGTGATCCTGAAGCTTTATGAAGGCGTGGGTGCCACACTGATATCCAAGATCAAAGCTGGAATGATGTCAAGCCTTAAGACAAAGATCGGAGCACTTCTTGTGAAACCGGCGCTTAAGGAGACACTGAAATCTTTTGATGCCACAGAGTACGGCGGAGCCCCTCTTCTGGGACTAAAAGGGCTTGTGGTGAAGACCCATGGAAGTGCAAAAAGTGTGGAGATCCGTCATGCCATTTATCAGTGTGTCCAGTTTAAACAGGAGAAGATCAACGAAAAGATCGAAGAGTTTATAGCTGCACAAAAAAGTTGACGGAAGACAGGAGGCGTACAGGCTTGGAACTGGAAAAACTGAAAGAAATCATTGGTAGGGTACTGAACAGAAATACAGATACAGTCACAGAAAAGACCACCTTTGCAGATGATCTGGGAGCAGATTCCCTTGATCTTTTTCGGATCGTCCTTGAGATTGAGGAGATCTATGACATAGAGATCGACAGTGAGACTGCAGAGCAGATCGCGACAGTGGGAGATGCAGTCCAGGCGCTTCGCCGGGAAACAATGAGATAAAAAGATACAGGCTGGAGTGTACAGGGTGCTGCCATTCGGGGCACCCTGTACTGTGTAAGAAAACAGGACAGGAAAAATGAATAATAATTTAAAACAACTGGAAACAAAAATCGGCTATACATTTATGGCAAAATCGCTGCTGGAGCAGGCTATGACCCACAGCTCCTATGCCAACGAGAAACATCTTGGCAAGCTTGGGTGCAATGAACGCCTGGAATTTCTGGGAGATGCCGTGCTGGAGCTTATAAGCAGCGATTTTCTTTTTAACAGATTCAAAGATAACCAGGAGGGAGAACTGACCAAGAAGCGTGCCAGCATGGTCTGTGAAAAAAGTCTTGCCTACTGTGCAAGAGAGTTTGGCCTTCCGGAACACCTTCTTCTCGGAAGAGGAGAGGAGATGATGGGTGGAAGAAAGAGAGATTCCATTGTGTCAGATGCGCTGGAGTCTCTGATCGGAGCCATTTATCTGGATGGAGGATTTGAAAATGCCAGATCGTTTGTGCTGAAATTTATCCTTAATGACCTGGAAGACAAAAGGATTTTTTATGACAGCAAAACGGTGCTTCAGGAACTGGTACAGGAAGGCGGCAACCATCCGGTAGAGTATAACCTTCTCAAAGAAGAGGGGCCGGATCACAGTAAGAGTTTTACTGTGGAGGCCATTGTCAATGGAAAAAGCATGGGAAAGGGTACCGGACATACCAAAAAAGCGGCAGAGCAGGCTGCTGCACTTGAGGCAGTACAGAAGATGAAGCGTTAGCAGGTGACAGATGTATCTAAAAAATATTGAGGTGCAGGGGTTTAAATCCTTTGCACAGAAGATCAATTTTGAATTTCATAATGGGATCACCGGAATCGTAGGCCCCAATGGCAGCGGAAAGAGCAATGTGGGCGATGCGGTGCGCTGGGTTCTTGGTGAACAGAGTGCCAGACAGCTCCGCGGAGGGAATATGCAGGATGTTATTTTTTCCGGGACAGAGCTCCGTAAGCCTCTTGGTTTTGCCTCGGTAGCAATAACCCTGGATAACAGTGACCACAAACTTCCTGTGGACTTTAATGAGGTTACGGTAACCAGACGTCTCTACCGTTCAGGGGAAAGTGAGTACCGGATCAACGGAAGTGCCTGCCGTCTGAAAGACATTAATGAGATGTTTTACGATACAGGTATTGGCAAGGAAGGTTATTCCATTATCGGACAGGGACAGATCGACAGGATATTAAGCGGCAAGCCGGAGGAAAGAAGAGAACTTTTTGATGAGGCAGCAGGTATTGTCAAATTCAAGAGAAGAAAAGCCACTACCCTGAAAAAACTTGACGAGGAACGTCAGAATCTTGTCCGTGTGACGGATATCCTAAGTGAGCTGACCAAACAACTGGAGCCCCTGGAACGTCAGTCCGAGGCTGCAAAGATCTATCTCACAAAAAGAGAAAACCTGAAACTGCTGGATGTGAACCTGTTTCTTCTGGAATATGAGCATACAGGCATACAGTTAAAGGACCTGGAAGAAAAAACCGGGATTGCCAACGGGCAGTTAAAGGAAGCCCAGGAAGCCCTTGCACGTACAAAAGACGAATATGAACGTCTGGAAAAAGAACTTGAGGATTTAAATGGCCGTATGGATGCCCTGCGTGAAGAAAGCAGGGACAGAGCAGTCAGAAAGCAGCAGATGGAAGGACAGATCAATGTCCTGAATGAACAGATCCTTTCCGGAGAACAGAGCGAGAATCATTACAGGAGCCGTCTGGATGCGATCCGGGAGGAAACCGGAAAAAAGACATCAGACAAAGAAGCTCTTGAGGAAGAACGGACAGAACTCCGGAAGCTATTAAAAGGTGTCAGTGAAGATCTCGGCAAAAAAGAAGAGCGGCTGAAAGAAGTGCAGGATAACATAGAGGAATGTACCCAGGCTGTTGAGGACGGCAAAAACGAGATCATAGAGATCCTGAATTCCCGTGCAACCACCAAAGGTAAAGCACAGCGTTTTGATGCCATGATGGAACAGCTTGATATCCGCAAAGCAGGCTTAAGCCAGAGGATCCTTCACCTGAAAACAGAGGAGGAAGAGCAGCAAAGTGCCATCACCCGGGCAAAAAAAGCCTATGATCTTGTGACTGAGAGTATTCATAGGACCAATGAAGAAGGCAGGACGATCACCGGCGAGATCAAAGATATCCAGGAACAGTTAAAGGAAGAAAATGCACAACTGGAAGCCGGCCAGACTGCATACCACAGGGAGGCATCCAGGCTGGAGTCCCTGCGGAATATTACGGAACGGTATGATGGATATGGAAACAGCATCCGCCGTGTCATGGAGCAGAAAGACCGTGTGAACGGTATCCGGGGTGTTGTGGCAGATATCATCCATGTGGAAAAAGATTATGAGATCGCAGTGGAAACCGCCCTTGGAGGCAGTATCCAGAATATTGTTACAGATAATGAGCAGACTGCCAAAGCCATGATCGAATTTCTGAAAAAGAACCGGTATGGGCGTGCTACTTTTCTTCCTCTTAACAGTATTTCAGCAAGAGGAGAATTTACCCAGAGAGGTGCCTTAAATGAACCGGGAGCCATCGGCCTTGCAAGCAGCCTTGTCACTGCAGACAGGGAGTATGCAGGTCTTGTAGGATATCTCCTTGGAAAAGTACTGGTAGTGGATCACATTGACCATGCTATTGCCATTGCCGGAAAATACAGGCACAGCATCCGCATGGTAACACTGGAGGGTGAGTCTTTAAGCCCGGGAGGTTCCATGACTGGTGGAGCTTTCCGAAATAACAGCAACCTTCTGGGTCGCCGCCGTGAGATGGAAGAACTGGAAGGCAAAGTAAAAAAGCTTGCTGCAGAAACAGCATCTCTCCGTCAGAAGATGGAGAATGACAGGACGCGCCGCAATGAACTGAGAGACCAGGTATCCGCTTTACAGAAGAAACTTCAGGAGCAGTATGTGGAACAGAATACTGCCCGAATGAATGTGGAACAGTTGGAAGAAAAGGCGAAAGAGATCCACGGAGGATACGACCGTATCTTAAGGGAGCAGGAGGAGATTCGCAGACAGTCCAGGGACATGCAGGCGGATAACGCAAAGATCACCCGGGAACTGGAAAATTCCCAGAAGGATGAGAAAGAACTGGAAGAATTTATAGAGACCCGGCAGCAGGAACTGGAAGAATGGAAGGAAGAAGAATCTGAGATCACGGCTGCACTTGAGAAGATCCGTCTGGAAGCTTCCGCATCACAGCAAAAAGAGAATTTTGTCAGGGAGAATTTAAACCGTATTCGGACAGAACTTGATAATCTTCACACAGAGGAGGAAGAGATCTTCTGTTCTCTGGAAGAGGGAAATGAAGAGACAGCAAGGAAGCGGGAGAACATCCGCCAGGTACGTGCTTCCATTGAGAAGGCTGCAGTGGAGGAGCAGGAAGCGGAGAAGCAACTGGAGCAGTGGCAGAAAGAAAAAGAGGAACAGACCAGAAATCACAGAACATTTTTTGAAAAAAGAGATGAACTTTCTGATCAGATATCCCTTCTTGACAAAGAGTGTTTCCGACTGAAAAGCCAGAAAGAGAAACTTGAGGAAAATCGGGAGTCCCGCATTTCCTATATGTGGGAGGAATATGAGATCACGCCCAATAATGCCAGAAGCTGCCGGAAAGAAGAATGGACGGATATGCAGGATATGAAGCAGCAGATCGCCGGTTTAAAAGAAGAGATCCGTTCCCTTGGCTCTGTCAATGTAAACGCCATTGAGGATTATAAGGAACTTCTGGAGCGCCATACCTTTCTTTCCGGACAGTACAATGATATTCAGGAAGCAGAAAAAACCCTGGTAAATATCATTGAGGAACTGGATGAGGGAATGAGAAAACAGTTTACCGAAAAATTCCGGGATATCCAGAGGGAATTTGACAAGGCATTTAAAGAACTTTTTGGTGGTGGAAAAGGAACGCTGGAGCTTGCGGAAGATGAAGATATTCTGGAAGCAGGGATCCGTATCATCTCACAGCCTCCGGGAAAGAAACTCCAGAATATGATGCAGCTTTCCGGCGGTGAAAAAGCACTGACAGCCATTGCCCTGCTTTTTGCCATCCAGAACCTGAAGCCGTCTCCGTTCTGTCTTCTTGATGAGATCGAGGCTGCCCTGGATGATTCCAATGTAGGCCGTTTTGCAGGATATTTACAGAAGTTGACGAAGAACACACAATTTATTATAATAACACATAGACGCGGTACCATGAATGCGGCAGACCGCCTTTATGGTATCACGATGCAGGAAAAAGGGGTATCAACGCTGGTTTCCGTAGACCTTGTGGAAAATCAGCTTACCCAGTAGGAGGGGATATCTGTATGCCAGAAGAGAAGAAAGGTTTTTTTAAACGATTAGTAAGTGGACTTGCCAAGACACGTGACAATATCGTGGCTGGTTTTGATTCTATTTTCAGCGGTTATTCCAACATTGATGACGATTTCTATGAAGAACTGGAAGAGATCCTGATCATGGGAGATATCGGTATCAATGCAACCACATCCATTCTTGAACATCTGAAAAGCCAGGTGGCTGAGAAACATATCAAGGAGCCGTCCGAGTGCAAACAGCTTCTCATTGACAGTATCAAGGAGCAGATGCGTGTGGACAGCACAGAATATGAATTTGAGAACCGTAAATCCGTGATCCTCGTGATCGGTGTCAACGGCGTAGGTAAGACAACATCCGTAGGCAAGCTTGCAGGCAAACTTAAGGATCAGGGCAAGAAGGTGATCCTTGCGGCGGCAGATACATTCCGTGCAGCGGCAGGAGAACAGCTTACCCAGTGGGCCAACAGGGCAGGTGTGGATATCATCGGCGGACAGGATGGGGCAGACCCGGCATCTGTGGTGTATGATGCGGTGGCAGCAGCCAAGGCCAGAAATGCAGATGTGCTGATCTGTGACACGGCAGGAAGACTTCACAATAAGAAGAATCTTATGGAAGAGCTCCGCAAGATCTACAGGATCCTGGAGCGTGAATATTCAGAGGCTTATCTGGAGACCCTTGTTGTCCTTGACGGAACCACAGGCCAGAATGCGCTGGTACAGGCCAGACAGTTCGCTGAGGTGGCAGATGTGACAGGAATCATCCTTACCAAACTTGATGGTACTGCTAAGGGTGGAATCGCAGTTGCGATCCAGTCTGAGCTTGACATACCAGTAAAATACATCGGGGTAGGTGAAAGCATCGACGATTTACAGAAATTTGACGCCGACGCATTTGTAAATGCCCTCTTTGACGTAGAAGAAAGGAGCAATTAAACCAATGCTTACATTAGAGAGCTTTGAGGAAGCGGCAGCAAAAGTAAAAGAAGTGACACAGGAAACAAAGCTGATCTACAGCAGTTATTTTTCCGACATGACAGGAAACAAAGTTTACTTAAAGCCTGAAAATATGCAGCGTACAGGTGCATATAAGGTACGTGGAGCATATTACAAGATCAGTACACTTTCTGATGAAGAAAGAGGCAAAGGTCTGATTACCGCGTCAGCAGGAAACCATGCACAGGGCGTGGCTTATGCCGCACATAAATACGGTGTTAAGGCAGTGATCGTAATGCCTACCACAACTCCCCTTATCAAAGTGGAGAGGACCAAGAGTTACGGAGCAGATGTTATCCTTCACGGAGATGTGTACGATGAGGCATGTACATATGCCCTTCAGCTTGCGGAGGAAAAGGGCTATACATTTATCCATCCTTTCGATGATCCGGCTGTTGCCACAGGCCAGGGAACCATTGCCATGGAGATCGTACAGGAGCTGCCTCTTGTAGACTATATTCTTGTACCGATCGGAGGAGGCGGGCTTGCAACCGGTGTTTCCACACTTGCCAAGCTTCTCAATCCCCATATCAAGGTGATCGGAGTGGAGCCATCAGGTGCGGCATGTATGAAGGCATCCCTTGCAAAGGGTGAGGTTGTGACTCTTCCGCATGTAAACACCATTGCGGACGGCACTGCAGTACAGACACCGGGAAGTAATATTTTCCCGTATATCCAGAAAAATCTGGATGATATCATCACTATTGACGATGATGAACTGATCGTGGCATTTCTTGATATGGTAGAGAACCACAAGATGATCGTTGAAAATTCCGGACTTCTTACAGTGGCGGCTCTCCGTCATCTGGATGTGAAGAAAAAGAAGATCGTTTCTATCTTAAGTGGTGGAAACATGGATGTGATCACCATGTCCTCTGTTGTCCAGCACGGACTGATCCAGAGAGACCGTATTTTTACAGTATCTGTTCTGATCCCGGATAAACCTGGCGAACTGGTACGTGTAGCCGGCGTCATTGCGGAGAATCAGGGAAATGTTATCAAGCTTGAGCACAACCAGTTTGTAAGCACAAACAGAAATGCAGCCGTGGAGCTTAAGATCACTATGGAGGCATTTGGAACAGACCATAAGAATCAGATCGTTGCAGCACTGGATAAAGCAGGCTGCAAGCCAAGAGTTGTACGTGCCATCCTGTAAAAGAAGGGCAAACTCTGAAATTACATAAAGTATTCAAAAAGATGGAATAGCTGGTGAAATACCTGTGCTGTTCCATCTTTTTTTGATGAAACAAATGAAACAAATATGAAACACATGAAACAAGATTGACAAATTGTTTGCTTCTTTGTACAATCAAAAATATAGAAAACAAAACAAAACCGTGTAAAATACTAAAATTAAATACGAAATAGTGAAACAATACATAGAAATACACATAAGGAGATGGTGTAATGGCAGGTACAATCAGAAAGGTTGCACAAATGGCACAGGTGTCTCCGGCGACTGTTTCAAGATATTTTTCAGGGCAGAATGTGGTCAGCGATGAACTATCCAGAAGGATTGAGGAGGCGGCCAGTGCAGTAGGTTACATGCCGATTCATCCCACACGTAAATCAGATGGTGTGATCGTGGTTCTGATCCCCAATCTGGAATTTGGATATTTCAGTGAATCGCTGAAGGAGATCATCCGGCAGATGCCCAAATATAAATGCAGAGTGATTTTTCTGCCCACCTTTCCGGGAGATGACAGTTATAAGAGTATTCTCAAGGAACTGTATGTGATAGGAGTCATCTATCTGGAGGAGGAGATCGACAGGGAAGTGATCCAGTACATACGGGCCAAGAATATCAAGGTGGTCATGCTGGGAGGCGCAGCCTTTGACAGCAGATGTGACATGGTACATATCAATGACATGATGGCTGCCTATGAAGGAATGAAATATCTTCTGGATATGGGACACAGAAAGATCCTGATCTTAACAGACCTTTCCACAAGCATCAGTTCCGGATTTCAGCGACTGGTAGGATGCAAGAAGGCCATGGAAGAATACGGACTTACATTCAGTGATGATATGGCAGAATACAGCCAGCTTACTTTTGACAAGGGTTACAGATCCATGAACGAGGCACTGCGAAAGAAAAAGGATTTCACAGCAGTCTTTGCATTTTCAGATGAGACAGCAGTAGGGGCGATCACAGCATTAAATGAACGTGGCCTGAAGGTTCCGGAGGATGTATCCGTTCTCGGGTTTGACGGATTAAGTATATCGGAGAGGGTGGTTCCCAAGCTTACAACGATTTATCAGCCACTGGATAAGATGGTGGAATGGACTCTTGATATATTATGTAACAGAAGCAGAAACAAAGAAGAAAATATAGAGTATACATTACCCTACAGATTACTGGAAAGAGGGACTGTACTCAGAAAGGAGGAAATATAAAATGGGGGGAAAGAACTTTAAAGATATTCTGTGGAGAATATTCCGGTTTATTTTCCTGGGATTTATGGCACTGATCTCTGTAGGACCGCTGGTGTGGATCATCATGTCATCATTTAAATCAAATAAGGAGATCCTGTCGTCAGCGTTTGCACTGCCTACATCTTTAAGTCTTGACGGTTACAGGGCTGCACTGGATCTGGCGCCGATTTTTAAATTTTACGGAAACAGTGTTGTGATCTCTTTTGCAAGTACCCTGGCAAATATCCTGATCGTTTCCATGGCTGCTTATGTGCTGGCCAGATATACATTTAAGGGAAGTACTTTTATCACACTGCTTTTATCTGCATCCCTTCTTGTACCGACTTCAGCACTTCTGATGCCTATCTACAAGATCATGATGGGAATTGGGCTGTTTGATACAAGAACAGGACTTGTACTTGTATATGCGGCACTGGGGCTTCCCACTTCGCTTTTTGTATTTAAAAGCTATTTTCAGGGGATACCCAAGGAACTGGAAGAAGCTGCCTATATTGACGGTGCCGGATTTTACAGGACATTTTTTGTTATTGTATTTCCACTGGCAAAATCAGGACTTGCAACAGGTGCGATCTTACAGTTTCTGACAGCCTGGAATGAGTTTATGTTCGGACTTGTTCTTACCAAGAGCACTGAGGTACGTACCCTTCCTCTTGCCCTGAATTATTTTACATCCCAGTTTTCGTTTAACTATACAGCGATGTTTGCGGCACTGACCATGGTGATCCTTCCCAGTATCGTGATCTATGTATTGCTGCAGGAACAGGTTACTACCAGTATGGTAGCAGGATCTGTCAAAGGATAAAGATGAAAAATTTATAAATCATATAAAAGGAGGCAATGAATATGAAAACAAAAAAGGTGATGGCCACAGCATTGGCAGCAGTGACAGCATTATCCATGGCAGGAGGAATGGCCACAACAGTAAAGGCAGATGATGTGACAGAGATCACATTCCCTACATCCTGGGTTGGTGTCAGCGTTAACACAGACTGGTTCCAGGATCGTATGGCAGCGTTTAATGAGGAGTATGGCGACAGTATCAAGGTTAATGTTGAGGAGATCGCAGGTGACCAGAATTATGTAGACAAGCTGAAAGTTCTGTATTCATCCAATTCACTTCCGGATGCGTTCAGTACAGGTGGATACAATCTGATCGATTCCATGAAGGATCAGCTTGTTGATCTTACTGATTATGTGGATGATGACTGGAAAAAACTTGCAACTGATGTATGCTGGGATGTAAATTCCCGTGATGGCAAGATCTATGGAATTCCTTACACCAGACAGGTGATCGGATATTTCTACAACAAGGATCTCTTTGCACAGGCAGGGATCGAGGAGCCGGCAAAGACATGGGATGAGTTCTTCGAGCAGTGCGATAAGCTTCTGGCTGCAGGTATCACACCACTTTCCATGGATACAGCAGATTCCGGCTGGGTAACATCTCTGATGCTTGGTGCCATGATCGGTGAGACAGATGAGGGCGAGGAATTCATGAATACCATGCTCCCGACTGACTACAACACAAAAGAATTTATCGACGCTGCAACCAAGATCCAGACAATGTTCCAGAAATATACAACTGCGGATGCTGTTGGTGGAAAATATGAGAACGCAGCAAGCAATTTCTTCATGGGACAGACAGCCATTATCGCAAATGGTCCGTGGATGATCAGTGATTTCTATGATACTTCTATGGTTGAGGAAGGGTTTGCAGATAAAGTCGGTACAGCAATGTATCCTGGTGATGTAATGTACAACAGTGGTAAGATCGGCTTTAATATTGCTTCCAAAGATGAGAAAACACTGGATGCAACTCTTACATTTGTTAAATTCCTTACAAGTGAGGAAAGCCAGCTTAAGATGCTTGAGATCACAGGAGATATTCCTGCTATGGAAGGCCTTACTTCTGATAATGTAAAACCACTTGTAAATGAAGTTATTGCAAACGGCGATAAGGCAGCACATTGCATCAACGATTTCCAGAGCCTCTGGTATGCAAATGTAGTAGATGAGATCAGTATCCAGTATCCGCTTCTTGCACAGGGACAGATCACTCCGGAAGAGTTTGCACAGGCTCTTACAGATGCTGCACAGAAAAACTGATAAATAAAAACTTTCCGGCGGTTTCAGCAGGATATGCCTCCTTCTGAGACCGTCGGGGATTAAGACAGACTGAAACAGGAGAGATGAAAAATGAAAGTTAAAAAATGGAAACTGGCAAGCTTTCTTTTGCCGTGTCTGCTCCTTTTTGCATTGATTTACCTGGCTCCGATGTGTATGGTGTTTGGAAGTTCATTTTTTGAATGGAAAGCAGGCGGTGTATTTAATTTTATTGGACTGGATAATTATTTCAATGCTTTCCGGAACGATGCGCGAATGCTCACAGCACTGAAGAATACAGGAATCTGGGTAATACTTCAGTCTGTTGTGCATGTAACCCTGGGAACTGTGATCGCATTTATGCTGTCGAAGCGAAAAAAAGGCTGGAAAGTCCTCAGGACCATCTATATGATCCCAAACGTGGTATCTGCAGCAGCACTGGCTGTTATTTTCCTGAATGTATTTAATGCTCAGTATGGTATTATCAATTCCTTCGTAAAAACAGTAACCGGAAAACCATTTATGAAAAACTGGTTTTTTGATCAGAACAGTGCTTTTATCACAGTTACATGGAGCTGGCTTCTGTACACGGGAATGATCATCATCCTTGTACTTGCAGGTGTCCTGTCCATTCCCGAGGATGTTGTGGAAGCGGCAAAGATCGATGGTGCCACAGACATGCAGATCAACATGAAGATCCGCCTTCCTCTGATCCGCACCATTCTTGGAACCTGCGAGATCCTGGCAGCGACCAGTATGTTAAGAGAATTTGAACTTATTTACCTGACAACAAACGGAGGTCCGGGAGATACAACACTGAATCTTCCGTTGTACCTGTATAAAACCTCTATGACAGACAATAACTACGGCTATGCCAATATGATGGGAGTGATCCTTATTATTGCAGGTGTGATCGTAGTAGGAGCAATTAACAGGCTGTTCAGGATGAACGAGGCAGACTATTAAAAAAGACAGAAATTAAAAGACGGAAAGAGAGGAATTACAGATGAAAATAGCAGTAATCGGTGGCGGCGGTGTACGTTCCATGTTCCTGGCAAAAAGCCTTGCTCAGAGCAGCCGGGAACTGGGGATCGATCATGTGGTATTTATGGATAATGATCCAAAGAAACTTAACATTTACGGCAGGATGGCGCAGCAGGTTGCAAGACGTCTGGAGCCGACTCTGAATCTGGAGCTTACCGAAGATCCTGCAGAGGCTATCAAGGATGCAGATTATATCATCACAACTATCCGTGTAGGAGAAGATGATATGCGTATCCAGGACGAAAGGGCAGCACTTGACCTGGGAGTTCTGGGACAGGAGACAACCGGAGCGGCGGGATTTTCCTTTGCCATGCGTTCTGTACCGGCTCTTGTAAAATACTGCGAGCTTGCAAAAAAATATGCCTCTCCGGATGTAAAGATCTTCAACTTTACAAACCCGGCAGGTGTGGTATCCCAGACCTTACGTGATATGGGATATGATTTTACTTTCGGTATCTGCGATGCCCCGAGCAGTCTTCTCCATTCCTTTGCAAAAATGTACGGAGTTCCGCAGGATTCCGTAACCGGAGACTGTTATGGACTGAACCATCTTTCTTTCTTTGACAGTATTAAACTGGATGGAAGAGAGATACTTCCCGAGCTTTTGAAAGATGAGAGACTGTACACGGATACAGATATGCGCTTCTTCAAAAAAGACCTGGTAGAGCATATGGGCTGCATCCTCAACGAGTATCTGTATTATTTTTATTACAGGGAAGAGGCTGTTCAGCACATTCTGGATGCAGGCATCACCAGAGGAGAGGTGATCCGTGATGTGAATATCCATATGACAGAAGAGCTGTCACACATGGATGTTGAAAATGATTTTGAAAATTGCCTGAAGGTTTATGACAAGTGGTATGGCAAACGTGAGGATGCTTATATGGCAAATGAGACAGGTGTATCCAGGGCAAAGGAGCCTTATCATTTTGACATTTATGCAAAGGATGACGGTGGATATGCAGGTGTTGCCCTGAAGTATATCCGTTCCAAATTGAGCGGAAAGGACAGCGAGATGATCCTCTGCGTACCGAATAACGGAGCAATCCCCGGACTTCTTGAAACAGATGTTGTGGAAGTTACCTGCGATCTTAAGGATGGAGAGATGATCCCTCACAAAGTTCCAAATCCCGGAGAATTACAGATGGAACTGATCCGCAGGGTAAAGATATACGAAAGACTTGCTTCCGAGGCGATCCGCACAAGAAGTATCAGCAAAGCGATCGACTGCCTTATGGTACATCCTCTTGTCAATTCCTATTCACTGGCAAAGAAACTGGTGGAAACATATGTAGCTGCAAATAAAGACTATATGGAGGAATGGAACTAATATGAGTTTTGTGGGTGGCGTAGGCTATTCCAATATCGATCTGATCTATTCCGGTCTTGAAAGACTTCCTGAAAAAGGAGAGGAGATTTTTGCCAGAGGATTTTCCATGCAGTTTGGCGGAGGGATCCCGGCTACCATGATCAATCTTTCAAGACTGGGAGTTGAATCCAGGATCCTCACTTTTGCAGGAGATGATCTTTTTTCGGAATTTGTAAAGAAAACACTGGAGAAATACCCGGTAAAAACGGTGAACCTCTATAGGGGGGACAAGATGCCGGTGGTGCTGTCCTCCACATTGTTATATGGTGGTGACAGAAGCTTTATTTCCTACACAGATGGCATGGATCTTAACGATGCTGTCATGGATGAGGTCTATGAAAATCTGAAAGGTGTATCTGTGGTGGATATGCATGTGGGATTTCTGGATGTATATAAAAGACTGAAAAAAGATGGCTGCATCCAGATTTTCGATACAGGATGGGAAGATGATCTGACTCTGGAAAAATACAGAGATTATCTGGAAACTGCAGATTATTACATCCCAAATCAGAAAGAGGCTATGAAGATCACAGGAACGTCCAGCGTGGAAGATGCGGCTGAGGTTCTGTCGGAATTTTTTTCTGATGTGACGATCAAGATGGATAAGGAAGGGTGTCTGCTGAAAAATAAAGATGGAATAAAAATCATACCTTCTGTGCAGAATGTAAAAGCCATAGATGCTACAGGTGCAGGAGATGCGTTTATGAGCGGTTTCATTTACGGACTTTATCATCATTATCCTATTGAACAGTGCATTAAATTTGGAAATGTAACAGGAAGTGCATGCGTTCAGGGGATGGGCTGTATCAGCAATTTTGTCAATGAGGAGCAGCTTCTGGAAATAGCGGAAAAACTGGAAGTCCGGGAACTTTAATAGTGAATGGTCAGAAAGCAGGGGAAAATTCTCCTGCTTTTCTTTTGGGTCAGGTCTGTTATTTGTAAAAGGAATCTGGTACAATAAAAAAGAGTATTTGTAAAAGGAGAATGTCATGCCGAATATTATAGAGATAACTGATTTTGAGGCTCCGGAGCTTGATATATATGTCAGAATTTCAGAAATACAGCTTCAAAACCGTGCAGAACCGGAGAAGGGAATCTTTATAGCGGAAAGTCCCAAGGTGATCCAGCGTGCACTGGATGCAGGTTATGTCCCCATATCTTTTCTGGTGGAAGACAGGCACATAGAAGGGGAGGCGAAAGATCTCATAAAACAGTGTGGGGAGATTCCTGTTTATACTGCGGAGTTTGATATCCTCACAAGGCTGACCGGATTCAAGCTGACCCGTGGAATGTTATGTGCCATGCACCGTCCGGCACTTCCGGCTGTGGAAGAGGTGGTAAAATCTGCAAAAAGGATTGCTGTTCTTGAAAATGTGGTAAATCCTACCAATGTAGGCGCTATATTCCGTTCAGCAGCAGCTCTTGGAATGGACGGGGTTCTTCTGACTCCCGGTTGCAGCAATCCTCTGTACCGCCGCGCGGCACGTGTCAGTATGGGAACTGTGTTCCAGGTTCCCTGGACATTTTTTTCAAAAGATCTGGACTGGCAGAAGGAAGGAGTTCCCTTTCTTAAAAAGCTGGGGTTTAAAACAGCGGCTATGGCTCTTAAAGAGGATTCTGTGGATATTGACGATCCCGGACTTCTCGGTGAAGAAAAACTGGCAGTGATCCTGGGAACAGAAGGTGACGGGCTGGCAGCACATACCATTGCAGACTGTGACTATACTGTATGTATTCCCATGGCTCACGGAGTGGATTCTCTTAATGTGGCAGCAGCAAGTGCTGTGGCATTCTGGCAGCTTGGAAAAAGATAACCGTTTCCGGCTGTGGTTTTACACAAAAGAGGGAGGAATCTTCAGATGAAAAAATTTATGGAAGAATTTAAGGCTTTTGCATTGCGTGGAAACGTGATGGATATGGCAGTGGGTGTTATTATCGGAGGCGCTTTTTCCGGGATCGTTACATCCCTTACGGATAATTTCATCAATCCGATCCTGCAGTTCCTCACAGGAGGAGCTACATACACATGGAAAGATGTATCAGGTTTTGCGTCTTCCTTCGTCTCTTCAGTGGTGAACTTTCTGATCATGGCTTTCATTCTGTTCTGCCTTATGAAGGCTGTCAACAAGGTTGCGTCTCTGGGGACAAAAAAGGAAGAACCGGAGGCACATTCCACAAAGATCTGTCCATTCTGCATGAGTGAGATTGATATCAAGGCTACACGTTGTCCGCACTGTACATCTGTTATTCCGGAGGAAAAAGAATGAATTATTTCGACTGTCATGCAGATACGTTGACAGAAATCGGTGGTTCCGGAGGAACGCTGGAAGAAAATACCGGGAATCTGGATCTTAAACGTGTGGGAGAATTTGTGGAGCATTATACACAGATTTTTGCCATCTGGAAGGATGCTGCGCTGGTAAAGACCGAAACACGGGAAAAAGATTTTTTTCGTCTTTATGACATGGCAAGGGCTTACCTTCTGGAAGAGAACCGGAAGATCCAGTGGTGTTTAAGTGGAGAAGACATGATCCGGGCGCATAAGCAGCGAAGAGGAGCTGCCTTTCTTTCGATAGAGGATGTATCTGTTATGGGTGATTATGTGGAAAAAGTACGGGAACTGGGATTTCGTTTTGCCATGCTTACCTGGAATTATGAGAACTGTTACGGATGTGGCGCTGCTACAGACCGGAAAAAGGGTCTTACAGAAAAAGGGCGTGACCTGGTAAGACGACTGACGGAGGAGAAGATCGTTCTTGATATTTCCCATCTTTCAGACCAGGGGGCAGAAGATGTGCTTTCCCTTACAGGAGAACCGGTGATCGCGTCTCATTCCAATGCCCGTGCTATCTGTGATAACCCGAGAAATCTGCCCGATTCGCTGATCCGCGAACTGATAAGTCGAAAGGGGCTGATCGGAATCAATTTCTACAGAGACTTTGCAGGAGGTAATTTTGAAGTTCGGGATCTGATTCGCCATATAGATCACATTCTGGAGCTTGGCGGAGAGGATGTGCTGGCTCTTGGGGGCGATTTTGACGGCTGCCACGGAAATTTTCCGGACGGGATCAGAGGAGTGGAATCTGTGCCTGAACTGAGGGATGAAATGCTGAAGCATGGATTTTCCGAGAATCTTACAGAAAAGATCTTCTATGAAAATGCAAATCAGTTTGTGATCAGGAACGTAAGATAATGCCTATTTAAAAAACATATGCCGGAAGCGGCCGATATCATTCCTGAAGGTTAAGATCAGGAAATGAACATGGTCATCCGGCATATGTTTTTGTTTTGAAAAACATTCTGTGATGCTTTTGCAATATGTATTATTTTACTTCAATAAGTTCGTACTGGTCATTTCCAATACCGATCTTCTTGGCATGTTCAATGCATGTCCGCCAGTTTGTGGAAGGGGAAACTGCGCCGAAGTGGTCATGTCCCTCATGATCGGACTCTGCAAGGAGCGTGCCTGGTACAACTGGCTGAGCGTTAACTGCATCTGCACAGGCAACATCCAGGGCTACCGGATCGAAGGAAGCAAAGAAGCCTACATTTGGTACGATAGCGGCATCGTTTTCTGCATGGCAGTCGCAGTAAGGTGATACATCGATAACAAGGCTGATGTGGAAGTTTGGTCTTCCGGAAATTACAGCTTTACTGTATTCTGCGATCTTGCAGTTCAGTACATCATTGGATTCGTCAGAGGCAGCAAGAATTGCATCTTTCGGACAGACACCGATACATCTGCCGCAGCCTACGCATTTGTCATGATCAATAGAAGCTTTTCCGTCTGTGAAAAATGGTGCACTGTGTGCACAGATCTTCTCGCAGCGGTGGCAGCCAATACACAGATCCTGGTCAATATGTGGTTTGCCTGCACTGTGCATTTCCATTTTGCCGGCACGGGAACCACATCCCATTCCGATGTTTTTAAGAGCACCGCCGAATCCGGTTGCCTCATGGCCTTTGAAATGGTTTAATGTGATAAAAATGTCTGCGTCCATGATGGCCCGGCCGATCTTGGCCTCTTTTACGTATTCGCCACCTTCTACAGGAACATATTCTTCGTCAGTTCCCTTAAGACCATCTGCAATAAGAATATGGCATCCGGTAGAGAATGGGGAAAAGCCATTGACATATGCACTTTCCAGATGATCCAGAGCATTTTTGCGGCCGCCTACATATAAAGTGTTGCAGTCTGTAAGAAATGGCCTGCCGCCCAGCTCTTTAACAACATCTACAACAGCTTTTGCATAATTAGGACGAAGATAAGCCAGATTTCCCGGCTCGCCAAAATGAATCTTGATAGCAGTATATTTACCATCAAAATCAATAGTACCAATCCCGGCTTTCTTAATAAGCCTTTTCAGCTTATCAGTCAGGTTATTATTAAACCCTGTACGCAGGTTGGTATAGTAGACCTTGGATTTTTCCATTTATAAAAGCCCCCTTTAAAGTGTATTGTTAAAATTATAATATAATCCTCCCAAAATAGCAATCCCCCCCCAAAGAAGAATATCCGAACGCTGCCGACAACGCGGAGCTGTTCTAAACCCTCATTTACCTCACCAGTCGTCCCGCCCTCAAAAAAACTCCCGCATTATTCACATACATTAGCACCGAGTCACTTCACAAGGACGTCCCACGTCCAAAGTGAAGCTTTTTTTTGCGGGGCCAAGAGGGTGGGAGCTCGAGGGAGGGCCTTCGGCCTTTCGCAACTATGAGAT
>CAKROW010000010.1 GCA_934373235.1 uncultured Blautia sp.
GAATGTATCCGGAGTAGTATCGCCTGCCATTTAATCATGTATAATTCATACGAACAGGCGCATTCCATAAAAAAATGTCTGCCTCATAAAAAGCAGACAACGTCCCAGAGTTGCGGAGTCTCTGGAATGGTTGTTACACTTTACACGGAAGCTTAACCTCGCCATACTAAGCAGGTTTCCTGGCTTCGGGATCATAGCTCGCCTCTCCTTCTCATGCTTACGCACAATGGATTCTGAAGTTCGCTCCTCCGTTACAGTGACCGGATCGCTCAGGTCTCTCACCTGATTCCCTCTCCTGCCATCAGGATATCAGTAAAGGTATCACTGTTGACATCACTTAATATGTTCAATATGGAATTATACTGACCATATAATAGCACTCTGTTAAACATATGTCAATATATTTTGAAAATAAATTACATTTTTCCAGGTATATTTGTTACTGTTCACACACCACTATCCCGCGAGGTGTTTTGGCATGAATATGCCAAAATCCCCTCTCACCGGAAACTGCTCCGGAAAAGAGGGGATATATTATCTGTTCATTACATTCTGATTACAGAAGACGTCTTACAGATACGATCGTTCTGTATGTAGCGTCATTACTGATCTTGATTCCGTCCTGAGAGTTGGAAGCATGAACGATCTGTCCGTTTCCCATGTAAATAGCAACATGACCGCCATAGCAGATCAGATCTCCAGGCTGGGCATCTGCATAGGATACCTCAGTACCTGCATTCTGCTGCTCATAGGATGTTCTCGGAAGACTTACACCAAACTGTGCATATACACTCTGTGTAAATCCTGAACAGTCAGCACCGCCTGTAAGGCTTGTTCCACCCCATACATATGGATTTCCCACAAACTGTGTTGCGTAATTTACTACAGAAGAACCAGCCCCGCTGTAAGATGAAGAGCTTCCAGAATCAGAGCTGTCACTGTCAGATGTATCTGTACTTTCTGTATCTCCGGTATTCTCGGAATCTCCATCGGTGTTCTCTGTGTAATCACCGTCTGTGTTCTCATCTGTGTTCTCGTCTGTTGTTGTGTCTGTGTCCTCGTCTGTGTTTCCGTCTGTATTATCAGAGATCACATTACCATCTTCATCGTACTGTACGCCATCTGTACTCTCGTCGGTATCCTCATCTGTGTTCTCGTCTGTATCAGTATCTCCGTCAGTATTCTCGATGATGTTGCCATCCTCATCATACTGTACGTCTTCCTCTGTATCATCAGCATCTGTAGCGGCATCCTCATCAATATCCTCATCCGGATCGATCTCATTGCCGTCCTCATCGTACTGTGCTTCTTCGCTGCTGTCACTGTCCTCATCATCCTGGGACTGCTGTGCTTCCTGCTCAGCCGCTGCTGCAGCTTCCGCCTCTGCCTGTGCCCGGGCTGCTGCCTCTGCTTCTGCCTGACGTCTCGCCTCTTCTTCAGCCGCGATCCTCTCTTCTTCCATTCTCTGAAGCTCTGCGGTCTGCTCTGCAAGAAGGTTGGCGTAATCAGTAGCCTGCTGCTGTGCATATGCGATCTCATTGTCATAATCAGAGGAGGTGGCACGCTTCTCATCAAGCTGTGTCTGAAGGTTGGCTGACTCAGCCTCATACTCCTGCTTCATTCCCTCAAGCTCAGCCTTCTCCTGGGTATACTGATTCTCCAGGTTCTGTACCTGTGTAATCGTATTGGAGTATTTCTCAAGGCTCTGTCTGTCCTGCTCATACATCTTCTGTGTGTACTCAGCTCTTGTCAGCAGATCTGACAGATTCTCAGCATTCATCATCATCTGGAACCATGCATCGCTTCCACCCTTCTCATAAAGGTACTGGATACGCTTCTTCATGGCTTCGTACTGCTTCTCCTTGGCCTTCTGAGCCTTACTAAGGCTGTCCTGGGTGGAAGCAATATCGGATTCCTTGTTGGAGATATCTCCCTCCAGAGTCTGAATAGAAACCATCACGTTTACAAGATTCGCATCAAGATTACTGATCTCACTCTCCAACTGTGACTTCTCTGCCGCAAGCTGATCCAGTCTTGAATATGTAGCATTTAACTGATCATTGGTAGAATCCATCTCCTGCTGAAGTGCTGCTTCATCCTCTCTGGTTGCGCTTACGCTGACTACCTGTGCGCCACTGATCATCAGTGCAAGTGTCAGACATAAAATTCTTTTCTTCATGAATGTTTTCCCTCGCAATCTAAATCTAATTCTCTATGTAATACTTCTGAAATATCTTATCTCAATCTTGTTACATATTAACACAGTGTTATTTTCTTTGCAAGGGTTTTTCATAATTTAGTTCAAATTTCTGTAACATTTAGAAACTAATTCGTAATTAAAAAGGAGAAAGCCTGTCTTTACAAACTTTCTCCCCGCCAATTATTACGTAATTATTGCCCTTTTATTCTGTCTCCGGCTGTCAGAACAGATCTGCAAGGATCTGATCTGCGGTTTTCTTAAGGTAACCGTTCGGATCTGACAATGTCTTTGTGTTCCATCGGAAATATGCACCGTTTCGGATATAGTTACCGCTGGACTCATGGTAATCATATTTCTTGCTGCCTGAATATTTTGCCATGTATATCTCTGCAAGCTCAATGGCACGGCTGTTGTAGTTTCCGCTTGGTGTAGGGGTGCCTGAGATCTGGACTCCTGCGTTAGGTGTACTGTGAAGGATAACTATACTCTTATCGGAACACTGTCCCAGAACGATCCATGTATGTCCGGAGTTGTAGCCGATATCTCCCGGATACAGTTTGTAATTGGAAGCTGCCAGCTTCGCCTGGGAAATAATGGTTCCCATTCCCTTATCCCGGTATGTGGCTCCCACATCCTCAGCAACGGTTGTATAGTAGTTTCCACCGGATGCCTTCTCCATGATCTGATATACAGACCAGCCTACAAAGCCTGAGCAGTCAAGGCCCTTCTGCTCGGTAGTCTCACTGAGATCCATATAATTTCTGTAATTATAACTGCTGGACTGACTGGTATACCACTGTTTCCATCTGCTGCTGACACCTTTTCTGGTGGCATCGGAATAGTTATGCCCACCACCCCATACATAAAGGGTCTGTCCCACAGGCTTCAGTGCATTTGCCAGGAAATTTTTGATGGTACGGTCTGCTGTGGGTGTGGTAGGTTTGGGATCATTGCCGATCTCACCTATCAGGATACCGTCGCTTCCGAACTCATATTTCTTTCCGTCAATGGTCACGATACCAGTGGCCATCTGGCCTACCTTGCTGTTTTTGTAAAAATAGTACTTTATACCCTTGGCTTTGTTCTCCACCCAGCCGGTTGCCATAAGGCCGCTTGTCCTGTAAAAATAATAGGTCTTGTTACTGAGCTTCTTAAATCCTGCCGCCATCTGTCCTGTAGCCGGATCAAAGTATCTCTTTCCTGCCTTAAAATTCACCCAGCCGGTTGCCATATAGTTCTTACTGGTAAAATATCTCTTTACTTTCTTGCTGTCTGTAAGAAATACGCTCTGGGCTGCAATTCCTGTATTACTGTAAAAATAATATTTCTTCTTATTGATGGTCTTCCACCTGGTAGACATATACCCCGTGCTTGGATCAAAATATCGTTTCTGTCCCTTGCTGTTTGAAAGCCATCCTGTAACCATGGCTCCTGCCTTGCTGGTAAAGTAGCGCTTCCTGCCTTTGCTGTCCTTGGTCCAGCCCTTCACCTGCACGCCTGTGCTTGTGTTGAAGTAATACTTCTTGCCCTTGAGAGTCAGCCAGCCTTTTACCTTCTTGCCATTCTTATAATAATAGCTCTTTCCGTTGACTGTCTTAAACCCGTCCTTCGTGGCAGCCTGCACTTCTATCTCTGTTGTATGTACTGCTGTTCCCGCAGCAAAAAACACCAGCAGCAGAAATACTGCCAGGAATTTCCAGTTTCTCCTTGAGTTTCGCATAGATACCTTCCTTTTTTGATTTTATTCTGTGGGTATTTCGTGCTAATTCATTACAAAAATATTACATTTTTATTCTCTTATTATATAACATATTTAATCTTTCGTCAACAATTATCACAAACCAGGCATAAGTAAGAATCCTGAAAAGTTACTGGTCACGGAGTGAACAGTAATCCCGCAAGCAGGATTCTCCGCCTGCGGCGGGCCGCTTCAGCGACAAAAAAACACCCCGCAAATCTCTGTTTCCAGGGATACGGGGTGTTAATGTACTTTTTACAGAATTCTCTTACAGGAATTTCTTTCTCAGCTCTGCTCCGTCAAGGGCACTTAAATATGCAGGCGGTACATCAAATACAGTCTTGCATCCTGTCTGTCCCTCTTTATTCATGCGGACTGCTGCTCTTGCGTAAGCCACAATAACAGAAGATGTGAATTCCGGATTGGAATCCAGCTTCAGGCTGTACTCGATCACATGACTGTTCTCATTATTCCAGCCGGTCTTTCCGCTGCGGATCACGAAGCCGCCGTGAGGGATTCCGCTGTGGTCACGGTCAAGTTCTTCCTGTGAGATGAAATGTACAGTTGTGTCATACTCATCAAAGTAATTCGGCATGGTCTTGATCTCGTTCTCAATACGTGCAAGATCAGCACCTTCCTCAGCTACTACGAAGCACTCTCTTGTATGCTTCTGTCTTGTTGTAAGCTCCGGATCCTCTCCGTTTCTTACTGACTCAAGAGCTGCCTCAACAGGAATCGTATACTGCTTTGCATCCTTAACGCCATCAATGCGGCGGACTGCATCAGAATGGCCCTGGCTTACACCCTTGCCCCAGAATGTATAGTCATTACCATTTGTAAGGATCGCATTTGCATACATACGGTTCAGTGAGAACATTCCCGGATCCCAGCCAACAGAGATCAGTCCTACATGACCGCTCTCAGAAGCTGCTTTGTCAACATTTGCAAAGTGCTCAGGAATTCTCTTATGTGTATCAAAGCTGTCCACAACATTGAAATATTTTACATATTCCGGTGTCTGAACAGGAAGATCTGTGGCACTTCCACCGCAGATGATCAGCACATCGATCTTATCTTTCATTTTTTCAACATCTTTTACAGAATAAACAGATGCTGTCTCTGTGAGGATCTTCACAGTCTCCGGTGCACGTCTGGTAAATACTGCTGCCAGCTCCATATCCGGATTATGTTTGATCGCACACTCTACACCACGGCCAAGATTACCGTAGCCTAAAATTCCTACTCGAATACTCATTATCGATTCCTCCCGATATAATATTCCTGCGGTTTTATATAACAGAACACACTTCTGCGTTCAGAAATCCCACCGCTCTTAATCCCTGCGAAAGCATATATTACAGACAGCTTCTCACAGGCGTTCACATTATAGCACACTTTTTTTCATATGCAAAGCAGATTGGTATAAATAACTTTAATATTTTAAAGTTGTAACATTATAACACACATGCCCTAACAGCACAGAATGGTGCTTCCCGGGCAGCACATGGACAATGCCAGATTTGCACAGCAAAGGTTCATACACATATTGCTGCCTCCTGTCGGCATACCTCCAAAAGGACTCTGCATCTCCTGATACCAGCCCCCGCCACTTTCCATTCTCTGCAAAAGCATACGGTACTGGACATTCCCCGGTTCAAGACGTACTGCCTCCCGTATCTCCTCCAGAGCTTTCACATTATTCCCCAGTCCCATGTTGGCCATTGCAGAAAGATAATACCATTCGCCGTTCTTCTGCCCCAGGGAACTCAGAACATTCATTGCCTCCTGAAAATGACCACTCTGAATATAATTGGCTGCTGCGCGCCTGCGCATGCTCTCTTCATCCTGATAGGTACTCTGCTGGCTCTGCCCGAAACCTCCGAAACCACCGTAGCCGTCAAAACCGCCATAACCGTTCCCGCCACCGGCTCCGTATTCTCTCTCCTTCATGATCTGCTCATATGCCTGCTGGACTTCCTTAAACTTCTCTTCTGCCTGTTCTTTGTTGGGATTATTGATATTTGCATCCGGATGATATTTACGGCTCAGCTTTCTGTAAGCCTTCTTCACCTCATCATCTGACGCACTTCTGGGTATTCCCAGAACACTATATGGATCTAACATGTTTATCCCCCTTGTTCCTCTTTTCCCTGCGCTCCCGGCTTACAGCCTCAAAACGGCACCATACACCGGAATACAGGATATTCCGAAGAACATCTCCGTATTTAATGATGGGAAGCTTCTCAAATTCCCTGCACGCCTCTGCCAGCATCATCACCAGCATGGAACGTACTTCTTCCTCAAACCCTTCCATCATATATTTTTCACGGAAAGGATTGTAATTTCCATTTTCCACATCTTTTGCCACGTCATCATACGCGTCCAGGATGTAGATAAATTTCCCCAGATAAAAACCCATACGCCTTAAAGATGCTTCCCACATATCCTGCCTGTACACAAAGATCTCCTCCAGGATATGTCCGAAGCAGCCTGCCATACAGTCAATATCTGTCTCTCCCTCATCCTCCCGGACAGAAAGCTCTTCCAGAAGCTCGCGGATCCTTTCTCCCTTTCGGGCATATTCATCCATACGCTTCTTTCCGCCTGCTTTCAGAAGTTTCGCATAAGCATAGCGCACCGCCTTATGCTCATCCTTCCAGTCATCCATGCATTTATAATAGGTAAGAAGGATATTCATGTCCGCCCCGTACTCTGTGATAGCATTCTTTCTCACAGGCTGAGGCTTCACCGGATGCATGACGCACCTGGTCCTGCCCCGGAAAGTAGGCGGCTCATAAAGGCCGCTTAAGAGCATGACCACAAAAGTCATATCATAGGTCAGGGAAATCTGTCCCGGAATCCCGTACCTCTCCCGAAGCTCCCTGCACAGTCCGCAGTAAAAAGAGCGGTACATATCAAAATCCTTAAATTTGATCTCCGGCTTGTTCACCGTAATATAACCGAACATTTCAGCTCCTCTTCACAAACCTGGTGTGGCATTTCGGACATTCGATCTCGATCCTGCCCTTGCCTCTTGGGATACGGATCTTCTGGCCGCACCCGGGACAGGAATATATATGGTGGGTTTTGCGCTGACGCATAAGATTCTTTTCTTTATTGAAACGGTTCCGCAGCTTCGCTGTCATCTCAAGGTATTTACGGTTCTCCTCGTAACGCTTCTGGATATCTCTGGAAAAAATACGGTAATAGGTATACACAATGCACAGCATACCCAGAAAATCAAGTAAAAATCCCACAGAACTGTATCTGCTCACAAAAAGCGTGAGGATCACCAGCACAAGTGCCAGCCCCATGGTAAATCTTGCAAACTGATCGGAACCGTAACGTCCCTGCATGAATTTATTAAACTTATCTCTCAAGCTATATGATCTCCTTTCATTTACCGGTCGTTGCATACCTGGAAAATGTAGAATTATTGATATCCACTCTCAAACTCCTGTAAAATCAAGGTTTTCCACCTTCTTTCTTTCATTTTACACCATTTTTACGCCATTTCACTAACAAGCTGCAACTCATCATATAATGTTTCAGTCCTCACATGGCAATATAAATCCATTGTCATTTGTAACGAATTATGACCTAATATCTTCTGCAATGTCTTTGGGCGCATTCCAGCTTGAATACAATTTGTCGCAAATGTATGACGCAAACAATGTGGTGTAAAATGTTCAAAGTTCAAATCAGGATTTTTTCTGTTTATCCGATCCACTATATAATTAACTGCAGTCTTTATATTACTGTGGTTTAGCGGTCGGTTTGTCTTTGATGCAAACACCAAATTTTCAAATCCCTTTTGCGGTTTATGACGGCTGGACACTTGTTCCATAATACTTTTTCTTATGAGCAATGCTTCCCTACACACCTTTGTCATAGGTATTATACGATTGCCAGCTTTCGTCTTTGGTGTATGTAGCTCATATATACCATTTTGACCATCATTTGGCAAGTAACACAGTGTCCTTTTCACAAGAATTTCATTCTTTTCAAAGTCCACACAATCCCACGTCAGACCTAAGATTTCACCACTTCGCATCCCAGTGTTCAATGCTACTGCAAAAAAAGGATACATTGAGCTATCCTCTATAGTTTCTTCATAGAGGATTTGCACCTCTTCATTAGAAAGAATCCTTTTCTCCTGTTGTGCCTTTCCTTCTAATTTAGTGCTAATAGACACTGCACAATTTTTCACTAATAAATCTGCATCAACTGCACAATTCAGCATATCTACAAGCAGCGCTTTACAGGATCTTCGAGAAGCGTCTGATTTAAGTTCGTTAAATGTCTGTTGAATATTCACTTTATTTAGATTGGTTAGTTTGCGCCATCCTAACCCCGGTCTTAATCGGTTATATTGAATCGCATATGTACGTCTGGATGTGTCTTTGCAGTGCATTTTGCAAGTTTCCATCCATACTTCATACCATTCATCCAGTGTCATATTCGATGTTACAACATTGATCTGCTTCTGATCCTCATACTGCGCTTCTCTTAACTTTTTTGTGATCTCTGTCTGTGTCTTAGCATAAAGGCTTTGGCGCTTACCAAAACGATTTACAAACCTCGCCTGATAAGTTCCATCTTTTCTTTGTGTAATTCCTGTTCCTAACTCTTTCCCATTTAGCGATTTTCCCATACACATACTCCTTTTTCGGAAAATCGCAAATAATAACACATCATATTCTAGCACTTTCCCCCTTAAAACGCTACCCCAGATTTGGCGCAGTTTACCAAATATTTATCAAGGCTTGGCTTGTGAGCATATATGCGATTTCCGACCCTTAGTGTATATGGACACCCCGGTGTATTTAAACACTGGCGTGCTTTTGTCTGCCCTATTCCTAAATATTCACAAAATTCTTTTACGCTTAATAATACTTTCTCCATCTTTCCTCTCTTCCTTCTTTTGGACGCAAAAAAAGCAGTTTTCCAAAAGAATAACCTATAGTTGTGTCTGGTTTCCTTTTTTTAAACTGCTGCACCCGTCCATCATAAACAAGACGGAAACTATTAAATTTTATTATATTATATCATATATTATTGTTTTGTCAATATCTGCGGCACATTTTTTTAATATTTTTGTAACATCTTAGTTATGCTACTGCTAGAATCTCAATATTGCAATCTTCTTCTCTGTACTGTTATAAAAAACACTTTTAGCATTATCCCCACCACTCCTTATGCGCTTAACACACAAAAAAACAAAAAGGATAGGCAATTAAGTCCTATCCTCTTTCTCCTTGTATGCTACTATATATTACTTACTCTAATTTTACGGTGAATACAGCCGTTCCTACGTACGAACCAGCTCTTGCTCCTGGACTCATTTGAGCATTCATTGTGACTGATGACGTAGTTTCTCCGTTTTTAAATGTTCCCACAAGCCCCTGCTTTCCCTGATCGTCACTACATCTCAGTTCTAGGCTACATATATCGCCTCTCTCATTTGTCATATTTACAGAGCTATTTTCAACATACACGTTGACAGTCTGGTTGTCCAGAATGTTTATAGAATCTGCTGTGAATACATATCCAGATTCTACAATGTTATTGATCCGTAAAGGGATTTTTACCAAATAGCTTGACTCCTGAACATATGATAATTCACTGCTTGCTGTTCCATCGTCATAGGTAGATACATAATAATATTCCCCATCGCTCATTGCCGCATTTACTGTGATAGGCGTTATTATCATACATGCCGCCATTACCAAAGAAATACATTTCTTCTTCATGTTTGTTTTTCCTCCACATTCATAGTAAATTCTACTTTTACTGAATTACAAGCTGTCCCATCTGCCAGAAAACACTCCACAAGTAGTGTCCCGTCATATGAACCAGATGATAAAGGTTCTGAAAAATCAATTTCATAATACCCTTTGCCCGGTTCAAGATAGCCGTCATTACTCCAAAGTTTTCGACTATCTGCGTATAGAGTCATCCGCATAAGACACGAATTTTCTTTTGGGTTATAAAAATTCACCTTTTGTTTCGTCTGGTCGGCGTAGCATACAAGGCTATCAAACCCCGGAACAATAACCTCTTCATTTCTTCCTGATTGTGGTAATTCTTGATTACCATTCCATTCTTCCGCATCTTGATCCGGTGTCAGAAAAGATAATGGATTTGGAATGTTATCATCACCACATATCATAGGCAATATGAAAATGCCAGCAATTAGCAAAAGCAGCACTAAGATTATATACTTTGATTTCTTTTTCAATTTTGATGCACCTCCAGAAGTGCATTTTATCTCCTTAAAGCTGTAAAGTCATTGCAAATCGGGTATGTTCTGTTTTTTCCATCGAAAAACTGTACTATCTTCCATATTGTAATAATCACACTGACCATTTATAGCGGTTTTAATCGCATTTTTAGAATATTGTTTGTATGGAATCATGCAATCTGGGATCTCCGTATGTATTGTATTACATTTTTCACACTTCATACGCCGCAAGCTAAAAATATATTGTTCGCCAAAAATATCCTTTATAGTACGCTTCCTGCTGCCAATTACCTTCAATTTACCGCTGCAATCCGGGCAATAAACTTTCGCCAGGTTGTTTATAACATAATACTTTTTTTATATGTCAATTCATAATTGTTTGTGATTATCATATATCCTCCATAATAAAAAGCCCGACATACGCCAGGCTTCTCAATTTCTTTTATTTCTCATTACATCCACTAAATTTTCAAGAACTTTAATCTCTTTCGGCGTTAGTCCCGATACATCAATACACTGATCTTTCAATGGTTTATCAATTCCCATCAACACATCCATAGATACATGAAAGATTTCACTAAACTGTGCCACAATATCTGGAGAGGGTGTCTTTTTAGAATGTTCATAAAATGATATTGATGATTTACTGATTCCCACTTTTTCTGCTAATTGCTCTTGCGTTAAATTATTCTCTTGCCGTAACCGCTTCAGATTATCGCCAAACCCCATACACCTACCTCATTTTCCAATATGAGTCAACTTTTTAAACCATATTTTTACCTTGATTATATCAGAGGCTTAAGCTATAATGTATACATCCAATGGTCAACTTATTCCATTTTTGGTCAACTTTCAGAGAGGGGCGAATATAAAAATGAACACAAACCGAACAAAGAAATCTCCCAAAAACGTAATCTTATCAGTTCTTGTAATTATCATTATTGTGAGCACAATTTATAATTTTTTTGCAGGCAACAGTTCCAAAAAATACTCTGGCGGTGAATTTCGCTGCACATACTGTAGTAAAGTAATATATAATGATTATCGCCCTATTCATTGCACAAATTTATACAACAACACTTATAAATGTGATTACTGCGGACACAAAAATGTAATCAAGTGACTAATTTCAAGACTCGGTTTTCTCCGGGTCTTTTTTGTTCGACGTAGTTTTTGAGAGGTGAGATTGATAAAGACCTCGTAAGGGACAAAAAATAGATAGATGCCTCAAAAAAATGTTTTCATATCCCTTAGCCCCTGCCGCTTCCCGTCCCCCAATAGTGGATACGTAAATACAGGCAAAAATCCAGTGAAAACTACTCCGCCTTAATGTATAAAAAGTCATATTATCAACCATTTTTAATATTTTTCTAAGATCCCCCATTCCATGCGATCCACACACAGTAGCTATACATATCAACAAAATACAACCAGTCAATAAAAATAAGAGTGGCAAGTTTCCCCACCACTCTAGTCTTTACTACATTTCTGCATCAATTTCTCTTTTGTACTTGTAATATGTATTTCTGGCAAGTTTTAAGATTTCCATGACCTCTTTATCTGACATTGTACCATCATAGCACTTAGCCATCTTCTTAATCCTGCCTTTCATTTCTTTGTACTTAGTAGTAACATAGGTTCTACCAATTCTTGCTTCTCTGATTTTCTCCGCAGCATGTTTTGTTTCCATGCCTTCACGTGTTCTAACCTTTAAATCATCGACTTCTTTTTGAGCTTGTTCAAAGGCTTTTGCAATCTGCTTTTCTGCCAACAACTTAATAACTTTGTTGGTGGCTTCAATATAAATATCTGCTATATCATTACCCGTTTCCGGAATCATCTGTTTACTAGTACTAGCAAACACTTCTGTATTGATATATCCCTCTTTTAGAAAGATAAGCGCAATTCCCTTTTCATAAAGTTCAAAATACTGTTTAATACCTTCTTCAGCGTTTCTACTCATTCGAGATACGCTGTCAAAGATGATTGTATCACCAGATTTTACAACTTTAAGTAGTTTTCGCCATTCAGGACGGTCTACCGTTGTTCCGGTGTATGCTTCTGAATAAATCTTCGCTTTTTGACACTGTTTCTTAATGTTTTTTATCTGCCTATCAATACTTTGCTTTTTTGTACTAATTCTGGCATATCCATAAATTTTACACATTGTTTCAGCCCCATTCGTATCAATTTAATCGTTCGTTTATTTTGATACTTTCATAATAGTACTAAAATGTTAATGTGTCAATCATTTTTGATACTTTTTCTCGTACCTCTATTTTGATACTTTTTTTCATATTGACTTTTGATACACAACTTCCAAAACAGCAATAACACATTAATATACATCCTCCTCCACTCATTCTTCTCTTCAAAGAATTGGCAAAAATCCCCTTGCATCCTTTTACTTAACATGCTACATTGAAAGAAAAAAGGGCATATTCTTATGACATTTTTGGTATCTATCCTTTTCCTCATAGCCATCATTTTATATGATGAACTCAAAACACAGAAAGCCAAAAAAAGAGCTGATTCAGAATCCCGTAAACGCATAGAACAATTTAACAAATATATGGAAGAACTCAAAAATATACAGAATAGCAAATAATATTTTCTTCACTTCGGATAAAAAAATATTTTGTTTACTTTTCAGTACCTATATACAAATAGCTCCCTATTTTTTCCTGTTCGGTTCGAGCATATTTTTGAACAAAGAAATTAATATTTTGTTATATATTTGCAAAGAACAACCAACATACATAAACCATATGGTACGTAGCTTTATTTTACATACTCCTATCGTTTTTTATCTCCTTTCTGCATAACTCCTTTTTCCACTGAATTGCCGGAGTAAATTTCACTGTATTGTGTTCCGGTATTATAATGCTCTTTTTCCTTTTAAAATCATATGCTGTATGTGCCTTATACTTACCAACTTTAAATGTACCTAACCATTTCACCCATACTTTCCCGTCTTCTTCAAGTCCCTCTATTAAAACGGTTGTAAAGGCATCTATACGATCTGCTGCCTGATTTAAAGTACAACATTGAATTTCAGCATATCTATCAATCATTTCTTGTCTTGTCATTCTTTTACTCCTTCACATCGGTACTCTGTCAAGAATAACGATAACTTTACTCTTATTTGATTCTAAATTGATATTTCTAACTTCTGCATAATATGTAATATAAAGTGTATTATATATAATATTTCTCTATTCATTTTTACTTTATAATGTACTCATAATTAATACACCCTATACTCAAAACGAACTATATCCCTATTCTGCTTCAATACTTTGAGGCTCTTCATAAAATTCATACTGATTTTGAGCAGTTTGAGCTTTGATCAAATAACCTTTCTCAATTAATTCATTAACAGCTCTATGATAAGATGATACACTCATTCCAGAAAAATTTCTTACATCCACCATAGACAACCAAAAATTATGGTGATTCTGATTTTTTGCAAAATATAACCATAATTCGGTAGCCATAGCACTTAAATCATTCAGTGCATTTTTAAGTGCTTCTATATTAATCATTGCATATTTTTCTTTTTTGCTGCATTCTTTTTTATGTATTGTTACTTTCTTTTGATTCGGATTACTCGTATAGATTTCCATTATTTTCTCCCTACTATCCTATTTTATATTTCAGACAAAAAAACAACCAATATAAAAGAAACTAACACTACAAAATCGTGTCAAACTTTTTTTATATTGGTTGCTGTAAATATCTATTCAACTAGATACAATCCTAATTCAGTTTTTATTAGTATAGCACATTTTCGCTTATTTGTCAATATTGTATAGACATATTATACAATTTTAATGTTTGTGTTTTGTATATTTTGGACACAACTTTAAATAAAATGATAGTTTTATCTCTGCACTCTTAAGCATAAAAAAAGAACGCCATACATATTTGTACAGCGATCTCTTCATTGATGATGTGTTATTATTTACGATTTTCATACGCCATTCTATACACCATTTTTTTAACAAATTACACCATTTCACGATAACTTACGATAGTTTTCAATATAATGCAATTCCCCGTTTTCCTTGTAAATTCAACGTTTTCAAGGCTTTTAGACTTCTACCTGTCATTGCATACCTGGAAGATGTAGAATTTAAGATAGTAGGATTCATCAGCAGCCCAGAGGATCGGATGATCCGGAGCCTGTGTGCGGTATTCCACCTGACGCAGCCTCTTATGCACATTCTTTGCGGCCTGTCCGACAGTTCTGGTAAAAAGCTCATAATCCATAAAATGAGAGCAGGAACATGTGGCAAGGAAACCTCCATCCTTCACAAGCTTCATGGCACGGAGATTGATCTCACGGTAGCCCTTTACCGCATTCCTGATGGAACTTCTTGACTTGGTAAAAGCCGGAGGATCCAGGATCACTACATCAAATTTCTCTCCCTTCTCCTCAAGCTCGGGAAGAAGCTCAAACACATCCTCACAGAGGAACTTCACAGTTCCCTCAAGTCCGTTAAGCTGTGCATTTCTCTCTGCCTGTTTCACTGCTGTCTCAGAAGCATCCACACCCAGAACGCTCGCTGCCCCTGCAAGTCCCGCATTGAGTGCAAAAGATCCTGTATGTGTAAAGCAGTCCAGTACCTTCGCACCTTTGCAAAGCTTCTGGATCGCCAAACGATTATACTTCTGATCCAGGAAAAATCCCGTCTTCTGTCCTTCTCTGATGTCTACCTCATATTTCACGCCATTTTCTTCGATCTGTACCAGGGTAGGAAATTCCTCCCCGATAAAACCTTTGGTAAGTTCCATGCCCTCCTGGCGGCGCACCTTGGCGTCACTTCTCTCGTACACGCCGCGGATCTTTATTCCGTCCTCCTCAAGGATCTTCTTAAGGGAACTGACAATGGTGGCCTTAAAACGGTCGATCCCAAGTGCAAGTGACTGCACAACAAGTACATCTGAAAATTTGTCCACCACGATCCCCGGGAGAAAATCTGCCTCTCCGAAGATAACACGGCAACTGCTGGTGTCCACCACCTTCTTACGGTATTCCCAGGCATCCCGTACCCGCTGTTCAATAAATTCATCTGTGATCTCTTTATGCTCATCTCTGGTCAACATACGGATGGCGATCCTGGAAGCACGGTTGATAAAACCTCTTCCCATGGGATACCCGTCAAAATCATGTACAAGAACGATGTCTCCGTCCTCAAAGCTTCCCATAATGCTTCCGATCTCGTTGTCATATACCCAAAGGCCACCTGATTTCAGGAATCTGCCTTCTCCTTTTTTTAATGTAACCACTGCCAGGCTCATTCTTCTTACCTCTACCTTTCCAACCGATTTGAAAAATATTCTATCACACAAAAATTCTTTTTTCCAGTAATTACCCAAATCCTTAATACTTATCACAGAATTTTCATGATTGGCAAACCAGACCTTCCTGACCGGATCATAATTACAGAAATTTTTCCGTGGCATAATAAAACGATGGCCTGATCCCCGAAACAGGTTCCAGCCATCGCTTTATTATGTTGTCAGATCAGATAGCTCTGCTCTGTTTTACTGTTTTTATGTTCTGTTTACTGTTCTGCAGTTTCTTCTGCTGTCTCGCTGCTACCCTCTCCATAAAGCTTCTCAAAGAACCTGATAGTGTCATCGTAAAGCTTCTGTCTGTCCTCTGCGGAAAGATCCTTCAGGATATCTGCGGTATTCTCTTCCTGCGCTGCTTCCTCTCCGTCCGCTGCATCTTCAGTGGATGTCTCATAGCCTACCTTGAACAATTTCTTAAGCTTTGCATCCATCATGTTAAGCTCTGTGCTTACATAATTCTCACTTCCGTCTGCCACATAGGAATCCGTACCGTTTACAAGGATATCATAGTAATCCTTCTCCACCGCCTCTGTCAGGGATGTTCCCGTAGCGGGATCCAGAGTCACTTCCACACTCGTCCGGGAGTCACCGGTAGCTTCTGCAAGAGATGCCTCATCACCCTCATACTCTCCTGCTGCAAAAATAACAAGCTGGTCGTAACGACTCTTCTGGTCATCTCCGAGGACGGAGGTATCTGCTGTCCAGGTGCTGTCTGTCTCTGCTGAGGAATCACCGGCTTCTTCAGTACTGCTATCTGTCTCTGCTGAGGAATCACTGCCGTCTGATCCTTCTGTACCATCTGCCTGTGTATCTTCTGTGGTATTCTCAGCTTCACCTTCTCCGGAGGTCTCTGTGATCTCTGTGTCACCGGATGGGTCTGATCCTGCGGAATCATCTGTATTCACAACTGTCTCCTCACCCTCCGGAATCTCAACGTCGTCCTGTGTGTTCTCATCTGTACTCTGATCTGTATTTTCTTCTGTCCCTGTCTCAGTACCTGTTTCTTCAGGCTCCTCTGTATTCTCCACAGTTCCGTCTTCTGTTGCCTCCGGGATACCTGACTGGCTGTCCTCTGTCTCCTGTGTCTCTGCCATATCCTGGTTTATGGACGGGTCTGTCTTTTCCTCAAGAGACGGATCCTCTGTGGAGCTCTGGATCACATCATTACCAAGAATGCTCTCATCTACATCATTGATAATACTGTCCGCAGGCTCTGCCTCAGCCGTATCATCCGCTTCATCTGTATCCAGGTTCTCATCTGCCTGTCCTGTAACATTCTCATCTACACGCTCCAGGGTTTCCTTTACATCGTCATAATCATAATTCTGTTTGGCGATCTCCTCAAGAAGGGAGGTTACCTCTTTCAGTTCATCGGAGCTTAAGGAAATATTATTGTTCTGCGCCACATTGACAACTACATTCTGGATGTCATCCCCATTCTGGATATTATTCTGGATAACTTCCATCTTGGACTGGTTCACAATGGTAGTTGCCTCGTTTTTGCCAACCTCGTCTCCAAGATTTCCGGTGACAACGATTTCCTGATTGGCCAGATCCTTCTTGGTCTCGTCAAGCTTCTCTCCGCTGGCAGTCTCATATGCCATCTGGATTCCTGTTAACGCACCGGTTCCGGATACCTCAAAAGGGCAGGCTGCAACAACCTCACAGTTCTTCACTCCTGAAGTGGAAAGTGTGCTGGCGATCATGTTTCCTGTAACCCAGTTCAGATTGGCAGTACGTACCTTGATGCCACCGGACTGTGTAGGTTTCACATAGGCACAGCTTACAGTTCTTGTTCCGATCTGCTCAAGGGGAACGTAAGATGCCAGGTGGTCTCTCTCATCCTGGTTGGTGATGCTCATAAGCTGTACTTCATCGGAAGTCACCTTGAAGTAATTCAGCATGGTCTGTTTCTGTGCATCACTTAAATCTGCTCCAAGTGTTACCACCTTCATGCCATCTGCAAAAACAGGGCTGACACTTCCGGCTACCATACATGCACTGCATAAAACTGCGGCAATAAGATTCCTTTTTTTCATTTTATATCCCTCCATGGTCATACCTTCATTTTTTATATGGTCATTATAGCACACTGATCTGCAATTTTGTATTTTCCGTATCACTGGTTTTATAATTTTCCCATTTTTTCTGCCATCTCATAAAGGGTACGATTTCTCTCATTCATGGGGCCGAAATCTTTCAGGGGGCAGATCACACGGTCACATTTTGACATGGCAAGAAGAGCTTTCTGATAATTTTCTTCTGAAATGCAGGAAAAAGGCTTTTCCCCGATCACCTCCGCTGCCAGAGCATCCGCAACCTGGTAATCCACATCGTTCCTGTGCAGAACCCCTGCCGCAAAGGGGATCCCCTGTCTCTGAAGGCTTCTGTACACAGGGATCCCGCTTCCGTTTCCACCTATGACAAACACCTGGGGGGCTCCTTTTGCAGGCTCCATCTCCACACAGCCGAAATCCGCATTGTAGCTTCCTCTTGTGATCCCGTAAAGCTCCCTGATGTAATCCGGAGTGAAAATTTCCTCAGGTGTTCCATATTTTTCAATATATTCCCCATGTACACAGATTACCCGGTCTGAGATCTTCTGCGCCAGATCAAGTTCGTGGAGGGACATGATCACAGTCAGCCCCTGCTGAAGAACCATGCTTTTTAATATGGTAAGAAGCTCCAGCTTATGTCGGATGTCCAGAAATGAGGTTGGTTCGTCCAGAATGATGATCTCCGGTTCCTGGCAGATGGCTCTTGCAAGAAGGATCCTCTGCCTCTGTCCGTCACTGATAGCAGAAAAATCACGTTCGCGAAGCTCCCAGGCATGGACGGTTTCCATGGCTTTTTTTACTTTTTCCCTGTCTTCCTCCGAGAGGATGCCAAGAGTTCCTGTGTAAGGGTATCTTCCTGTGGACACTACATCCTCGCAGGTCATAAGCTCCGGATGCATACGTTCTGTAAGCACAACGGAAACTTTTTTTGCCATCTCTTTTGAGGACATTTTGTCCATCAGTTCCTTTTCCAGATAAACCGTACCACTGATGGCCTTAAGCTGGTGCGTGATACTTTTGAGGATCGTGGATTTTCCTGCACCGTTAGGACCTATGAGAGTAAGGATCTCACCTCTGTTCAGCTCAATATTGATCTCCCTGATCAGAGGTTTTCCGTCATAGCCTACAGTAAGCTGATCTGTATAAAAAAAATATGGCTTCATAATCATATCCTCTTCTGTCTTTTAATCATGATATAAATAACAACCGGTGCACCGAAAACTGCTGTCACAGAACTGATGCTCAGCTCTGTAGGCGCAAACACAGTCCTGGCGATCAGATCACAGAACAGGCAGAAAACTGCGCCCCCAAGGAAACATGCCGGAATAACAAGAATAGGTTTTGCCGTTTTCAGAAGACTTTTGGTGATATGAGGTACCGCAATCCCCACAAAGGAGATAGGACCTGCAAAAGCAGTCACACAGGCAGAAAGGATACTTGAAAGAAGTATCAGTCCCACACGGAACAGTCTGATATTCACACCCATGTTCTGGGCATACACCTCTCCAAGCTGGTATGCGCTGATAGGTTTTGACATGAGAAATGCAGCTATCATGGAGATTCCCACTACCATGGCCATGACCTGCACATTACTCCAGGACATACCGGAAAAGCTTCCCAGGGACCAGTTATGGAGATTGACAATATTGGAATCATCTGCAAAAGTCACCACAAAATCCGTGATCGCGGAGCAGATATATCCGATCATAACTCCGCTTATTACCAGCATGGACATGTTCTGTACTTTTTTTGACACCGCAAGGACAAATCCCATGGAGATCATGGAGCCTGTAAAAGCCGCCAGGATCATTGCACCGGAACCCATTGTCACAGACATACTCAAGAAGTAGATCATAAGCAGCGCCACGACCAGTTTTGCCCCGGAGGAGATTCCCAGGACAAAGGGGCCTGCTATGGGATTGTTGAAAAATGTCTGAAGAAGAAAGCCGGACACGGAAAGGGCTCCCCCAAGTATCACCACTGCCAGGATTCTGGGAAGACGGATCTCCCACACAATATTAATGGCAACATCCTCTCCCTGATGCCGGAATATGATATTCAGGATCTCACCCACAGAAAGCGGAACGCTTCCTGCATTTACATTCCAGATAAATAAGATAAAAAGCAGTACACCCAGGATCACAAATGAACATCCATATCTCACTGCACGTTTTCTTTTTTCCATTTACAAGTTCCTCCTGTGTCCGGTTTTTTTCACCATATAAAACGGACATCTGCATTCTGCCGCATCCGTCTTACTTCAGCCTGTGCATATAGGTCAGCTCTTCAAGAGACGCATCATCTTCTGTAAGAATGGTATGGATATCTTCGATCATAGTTCCAAGCCCTGTTGTCTCCTGAAAAAGATTTTTGCCTGTGCACCAGACATTTCCATTCTTTACAGCCTTGAAATCAGCCAGAAGCTCACCTTTTGAAAGAAGTTCATCGATGGTGGTAAGCTCGCCGTCAATGGTACTGTTGTAGATGATGTAATCCGCATCCTTTGCCTTGGCATAAAATTCCTCCATCTGCATATTCATGGTGGACAGTGCATTATCATTGCTTCCTGTATCCTCCGGAACATATTTCCCTCCTGCCAGACGGATCATCTCCGATACATAGTCTCCGGATTTACGCACATTCACAGCTCCTGTGGAATTAATGTAAAAAAAAGCCACAGTCTTTCCTGTATTTTCTGCGGAAAGTAGCTTTTCAAGCTTACTGCTCTGCTCTTCAAAAACCTTTTCGGCCTGATCCTCCCTTCCAAGGAGGACTCCGTAAAGCTTCATCCACTCTGTTCTTCCAAGGGGATGGCTCTCATAGCTGGAGCGCTCCACAAGTACAGGGATACCGAACTGTTCCAGTTTCTCCTTCACCTCGGGGTTATGGTAGATCATGGTGGATTCAATGGCAAGTCCGCAGCCTTCGTTTAAGATCAGTTCATAATCCGGGGCATTGTATTTTCCTGCGTAGATCATTTTTCCGGATTCCATGGCATCTTTTGCCTCCTGGATATACCATCCATTTTCCTTTGTTCCGGAAAGGCGGATGCTGTCAATACCGTCAATGGCGCGGAAAAGATCCATGGCAGAGGTAGCTACCAGATAAATATTGCTGACAGGCTGCTGCAAAACAGTGATATCCCCATCCAGCCCTTCCGGAGCTTTCCTGCCTTCAGGGACCACCAGGAATTCTCCGCTCTGGTCAATGGTGATCAGTGCATAACCTCCCTCATAGTAATCCACAGAAAATTCTTCCGCATAGGAAAGCTCCATGCCGTGATCATAGGTAAGTCCCTTGATCTCTCTGTGGGAATCTTCCTTTTCTGCTCCGTAAACACCGGTAGACAGTCCCATTATAAGTACAGCCATCAGCAGAAGCCATTTTATATATTTGTTCATTATTTCTCCTTTTCCAGAGAGGAGGAATCAAAAGTCAGTGTATAATCGATCTCATGAGGAGTACTCATGGCTGTGGTATCTGCAGTTACTTCCATTGCTGCATCAAACACACTTACCGGGATCTCAAATGTGGAATTTCCGTCTTTGTTCACAGGCTCGTATTTCTCATCTCCTATAAGCATATAATCATAGTTCGGGCTGCTCCACACGATGGTTGCTGTCGCTTTATCCTTTGCCACGGTGATCTTTGCAGGCGATTCCACAGACGCACGTCCTGTGCCGCCTTCCAGTGTTACTTCTGCTGTATAGTTCCCATCTTCAAGATCAAGATCTTTAAGCTCTTTTCCCTCAGCCTTTTTGTCAGAAGCTACTCCGCTGTCTGTCGACTCCTTGGATGTCCCGTCAGCTGTTTTCTTGTCGGGATCGTCTTTGTCAGCAGCTTTTTCTGCTGTGGCGCCATCTTCTTTTACAGGATCCTTGACACTTACCTTATGGTCGTACCATTTTCCCTTTTCACCAAGGATTGCCACATCAAACTCTTCACCAATGGAAGGTACCGGAATATCAAAACCGTACACTTCCTCTGTATATCCATCGCTGTATTTTACAGTGTCTGTGGTTGGCTCAATGATCTCTGCCCCATCCTTCTGTGCATCTTCTGCTGTTCCTGCAAACAGGTTTACGATCTTCTTGGAAACAAGGCTTACGTGAATGGTCATCTTTCCGTCTTTGACTGTCAGTTCACCCTTTTTGTCATTGGCTTCATTGACATGGAACATACTGCTGTCTGTGTCAAACTCTGCTGTATAGATACCGTCTTCAAGATCTTCCGTCTTCTCCTGAGCTTTGGTATCTGCTGCGTCTTTGTCTGTTTCTTCTGCGGTTTCTGTTTCTGCAAATACACAGGATGCCGGCACTGTGCTCACCATAAGTGCTGCTGCACTTATTCCTGCAAGAAACAGATTAACATACTTTTTTTTCATGATAATTCTCCTTTCACGCACATCTGCCCGGAAAACAGTAAATGCATTCCGGGCAGATAAACCTTGTTTATGATTTTATGTATCCGTTACAGGATGCGGATATTATTCTGCCTCGTCAGCGGTATCAGCATCTGTATCTGCTGCATCTGCAGTATCCTCTGTTGTATCAGAAGAATCCTCATCAGATGCTCCAAGGGAATCAATAGCTTCCTTAGTGTGATCTACATAAAGCTGCTCAACGCCCTCGATTCTTCCAAGTCCCTCAATCTGGCAGTCAATCTTGTCGAAGTTTCCGGATGCCTCAAACTGGCTCTTCCAGGAATCCTCATCATCACCAGCCATATCGTTGTTTGCATGATCTCCTGCAACAACCATCAGCGGACGAAGAACAACGTTCTTGTATCCTGCTTCCTTAACTTTCTCGATAACCTTGTCGCATGCAGTATCTTCCGGCTCACCCTCAACAGTACCGATGAAAGCGTTCTTGTATCCAAGAGTCTCCATCTGTGTCTGCATCTGGTCGTAAGTTACATTTGCTGTATGGGAAGTTCCATGTCCCATAAATACAAATGCTGTGCCGGCCTCTGCTGCTGCATCCATGCTGTCGAATCCAGCTTCCTTAAATGCTGTCTCAACGATATCTGTTGCAACTGCTGCCTTGTCATCGTTGATAACGGTAGCGTCCTCTCCTACCTCTCCAAGAAGCGGCTCTGCGATAGCGACAGACTCAAACTTGTCTGCATACTCGTCAACGACTTCCTTCATTTCATCATACTCAGCGCCATGCATCAGATGTGTAGGCTGTACAACAAGCTGTTTAACACCGTTTGCCACTGCACGGTCAAGTGCCTGTGTCATGTTGTCGATACTCTCATTCTCTCTTGCCTGAACATGATTGATGATGATCTGTGCTGTAAATGCTCTTCTTACAGCCCAGTCCGGATATGCCTCTGCCAGGGCATCCTCGATTCCCTTGATATCCTCTGCACGGCTGTCATTGAAGGAAGTACCAAAGCTTACTACCAGAAGTTCCTTGTCACCGATCTCATCCTGGTTACGCGGATCATCCTTGGAAGCATCACCTGTGTCACGTCCGAAATAGTCAGGATCAGCGTTCTCGCCCTCAACCAGCTCTTTCTGAGCGTCTGTCAGAGCATCCCATGCTTCCTTGGCAGCCTTACAGTCCTCATCTGTTGTATCTGTTCTCTCCTGAACATAGATCTTGTCGATGAGTGCAGCTACATTGTCTGCTGCTTCCTGATCTGCGTCTGTCGCATCTGTTGTCTCTTCTGAGTCTGCTTCCTCTGCGTCTGCCTCGTCCTCTGCAGGTTCAGTTGTCTCTTCCGCCTCCTCAGTTGCCTCTGTCTCAGCCAGTGCTGTCACTGCAGTTGCTGTTCCTGTTGCGCAGGTTACGGATACTGCCATAAGCAGTGCAAGTAAAGCTTTTCTTTTCATGTTTCATGTCCTCTTTTCATCTATTTCCGGACGAAAATATGCAAAAATAAACGGCCACATACCCTGCAGCCGTTCTCTTTTCCCATAAACACATGATTCCTGTCCTGATCTAAAAATAAGAAACTATGCATCGTTATGAGAATATAGGTTCTGTAAACCGCAGACCTCAAATTCCGCATTAAGGCAGTTCTCCTGACTTGGTTCAACGCTGCTCTCCCTTCCCGGTTTCCCAGTGGTTCATGAAAACAGCTCCCCCTTCACAGTGACGGTATCGTTCCGGATTCTCACCGGATTCTCTTTTGCGCATCCGGACGGGTTCAAAGAACCCTGTCCTTATTGTGATGCAACCTTAATGTTATAACTTTCACATATTCAATTCGGATATTATTTTAATACCACAATTTGCTCTTTCTGTCAATCTTTCTGGTGATTATTTGAAGTAATTTTCTCCGAGGTATCTGGCTACATGTACACCGCTGGCAGAAGCATGGGACAGGGAGTGAGTCACACCGCTGCAGTCACCGATCACAAACAGTCCCTTATGGCAGGTTTCCAGATTATCATCGATCTCAACTTCCATGTTGTAGAATTTTACTTCCACGCCATAGAGAAGTGTATCATCATCTGCTGTTCCAGGTGCGATCTTATCCAGAGCGTAGATCATCTCAATGATCCCATCCAGGATACGTTTCGGGATCACAAGGCTTAAGTCACCAGGTGTGGCTGCCAGTGTAGGTGTCACAAAACTCTCCTCGATCCTTGCCTTTGTACTTCTTCTTCCACGGATCAGGTCACCGAAACGCTGGATCATAACACCGCCGCCCAGCATATTGGAAAGCCGCGCAATACTCTCACCATATCCGTTGCTGTCGTGGAACGGCTCTGAGAAATGCTTGGATACCAGAAGTGCAAAGTTGGTGTTGCTGGTATGCTTCCCCGGATCCTCATAGCTGTGGCCGTTTACTGTGATGATACCGTTGGTGTTCTCATTAACTACAACACCTCTCGGGTTCATACAGAAAGTGCGGACCAGATCCTCGAATTTCTCTGTTCTGTATACGATCTTGCTCTCATAAAGCTCATCTGTCAGATGGCTGAACACCTCTGCCGGAAGCTCCACACGCACACCGATATCCACGCGGTTGGAAAGTGTGGGTACGGAAAGTTCGGAACATACGCTCTCCATCCACTTGCTTCCGCTTCTTCCTGCCGAGATGATGCAGTAGGTTCCCTCATAGCGCTCCCCGTTTACCACAACTGTGTATCCGTTTTCTGTTTTTTCCACATGCTCTACCGGAGAATTGAAATAAAAATCCACATGATCCTTCATCTTGTCATAAATGTTCTGAAGGACAATATAGTTGATGTCTGTTCCCAGATGGCGGACAGATGCATCCAGAAGATGAAGTCCGTTCTGGAGACACAGCTTACGGATCTCGGAATTTGTTGTGGAGTAAAGTTTTGTTCCCTCTCCACCGTGGAGCAGGTTCAGCTCATCCACATATTCCATAAGCTCTGTTGCCTTTTCCCTGCCAATGTGCTGGTAAAGAGTTCCGCCGAACTGGTTGGTAATGTTATATTTGCCATCAGAAAAAGCTCCCGCTCCTCCGAATCCCTTCATGATCGCACAGGTTTTGCAGTGGATACAGGACTTTACCTTCTTGCCGTCAATAGGGCATTTTCTTTTTTCCAGAGGATAGCCTGCCTCAAAAACAGCTACTTTTTTTTCCGGATTTAATTTCATAAGCTCATATGCCGCAAAAATCCCTCCCGGGCCTGCGCCTACAATGATCACATCATATTTCATCTTATGTCTCTCCTTTTATATTTGGTCAGTCAGATATTTCTGATCCGCTGTTAATTTAATTCAAATCTCTGTCTCATGATCTCGTACAGTCTTTCTATCCTGATTGGTTTTGCCAGATGATCGTTCATGCCCGCATCAAGGGCGTTGCGCACATCCTCCTCAAAGGCATTGGCTGTCATGGCGATAATAGGAACCCGGCTTTTGGTTTCGTCCGGAAGCTTACGGATCTTCCTGGTCGCCTCATAGCCGTCCATAACCGGCATCATCACATCCATCAGGATCATATCGACAAAATCCGGTTCTGCCTGCTTCATATAGTCCACCGCCAGCTTGCCATTCTCCACAGCTACTACCTGGATCCCGGCTTCCTTTAAGATAGTTCCTGCGATCTCCCTGTTAAGCTCCACATCCTCCACAAGAAGAACTCTTTTTCCTTTAAATTCCTCTGTCCGAAAGAAGGGAATTACGGAATTTTCCACCGGCTGACTGGCATTCTGCAGTACATCATAAAGTTCGGAAAGAAACAGGGGCTTGGCACAGAATGCGGTAACACCTGCTTCTCTTGCCTCCTCCTCAATATCTGTCCAGTCATATGCTGTAAGGATGATGATCGGAACCTGATTCCCGATCTCCATGCGGATACGCCGCACTACTTCCACACCATTCATATCCGGCATCAGCCAGTCAATAATGTACACCTGGAAAGGATCATTCTGCTCTACGGCATATTTTGCCCGGAAAACCGCCTCCTTACCGGATGTAGTCCATTCCGGTCTCAGTCCTATGGTCCGAAGCATCTTTTCCACACTGACGCAACTGTCCATATTGTCATCTGCAACCAGGGCACGGAAGCCATTCAGCTCTTTGATCACACCTCTGTGCTGAGGCACAGTGGTTATTCGGAACCGCAGGGAAATAATAAATTCCGTTCCTCTTCCCGGCTCACTGTTTACCCGGATACTGCCGCCCATCATGTCCACGATATTCTTGGTGATGGCCATGCCAAGTCCGGTTCCCGGTATCCTGCTGATGGTAGAATTCTCTTCCCGGCTGAAAGGCTCAAAAATATGCTCCACAAACTCCCGGCTCATGCCGATACCTGTGTCCCGTACCACAAAATCGTAATCCGCATATCCTTCCGGGGCATTCTCCTTCTGGATGATCCGGATACCAACAGTTCCTCCCGGCTTTGTATACTTCATGGAATTGCTCATGCAGTTCAAAAGGATCTGGTTCAGCCTCAGCTTGTCACAGATCACATCCTCATTAACCACATCAACTGTATCGATAAAGAAATCCAGGCGCTTCGCCTTGATATCTGTCTGCAGAATATTTCTCAGGTCATGCATGATCACCGGAATGCTGCACTCATTCTCCTCAATCTTTACCTTACCGCTTTCTATACGGCTCATATCAAGGACATCATTGATAAGGGAGAGTAAATGGTTGCTGGATACCATGATCTTGCTTAAATAATCCTTCAGGATATCCTTCTCATCCAGATGTGTTGCAGCCAGGGACGTAAAACCGATGATGGCATTCATCGGGGTACGGATATCATGGGACATGTTATTGAGGAAGGTGGTTTTTGCCTGATTTGCACGCTCAGCCACCTCAGCCAGCTCATAGGCTTCCTGAAGCCTTCTGTGCTGTTCCATTTCCTTCTCTTTCTGTTCTGTAATATCCTGTAAAAGGATCAGCACCTGTTTTGGATCTCCGTCTTCCCCGCTGCGCACGATCAGCACGGTGATACGCGTCCATTTTTTTACTGAAGCATGTTTCACCTGGTAATCCACATAGTAGCTTCTTCTTGTTTCCGTGATCTGTTCACGGTTTAACTGCTGCCTGATGTATTCCTGCGAAAGCTTCTCCCGGACTTCCTTCTGATATTCCGGCACTACCAGATTATCAAGAAGCCACTGGACCACATCTGTATATTTCCCGGTTTCCGAAAGTCCCTGTATCCAGTCTGCCAGATCCAGAAAACGATACCTGTTGTCTTTTATGTCCACCAGCACACTGGTAAAATAACTGCTGCAGATAGCCTGCAGGATTTCCTCTGTGTATCTTTCTTTGATTCCTTTCTCCATTCCCTGTATCCTTCCCGACAGAATCCATTTCCCCATAAAAAAGCCCCCCGGCACAGTCTATCCTTAGAGTGTCAGGAAGCTTCAAGTCATAATCATGCGTAAAGCGGAGTCTTATATTCCGCTTCGCTGTATGTTCATAAACGCAGATACCCGACACCTGCGTTTAACCGGCAGTCTTTTACAAACTGCTTTGTTAATTATACCTAAAAATCCGGAGATTGTCTACGTCTTTTGCTTATTTATCTTTATCTTTCTCCCATCCGTGGATATGGTCACAGCACCGGATATCATGGTGTACAGGATCCTGCTTCCCGCTTTTTTCAGCCGTGATACGGTTTCCGGTGACGGATGCCCGTAACGGTTGGTTTCCGAGCAGGATATCACGGATATTTCCGGTTGAATGATCTTCAGAAATTCTTCCGATGAGGAATATCCTGAGCCGTGATGCCCTGCTTTCAGACAGTCCACATCCTCAAGAAGCCCTGCATTTATCAGCTTCTTTTCTGTATCTGATCCGATATCCCCTGTAAAAAGCATCCTGAAATCCCTGTAAAGAAGCTCCATCACGATTGCTTCCTCATTGACCTCATCCCCTTTTGCCTCTGTTCCCGGCCAGAGAAAATCCAGTTCCACATCACCCATTTTGAGCACATCGCCCTGATTTCCTTTCAGCACCTTTGCCCCTGCTGTTTCTGCAAGTTCTGCAAGCTTCTTCCATTCCTCCGGCGGTTCTCTCCACCCCGGAAGGATCAGGCTTCCCACACGGATCGAAGTAAGCCCCTGGCTGATATAGGTAAAAAGCTCCTCTGTCCCGCTGATATGATCCAGATCCGTATGGGAAATAATGACCATATCCACATAAGAAATCCCCTGATTTTTCAGGTAGGGCATCAGACAGTACCTGGCAAGGGAAGACCGGCTGCTGCTTCCTCCATCTATAAGGATGTGCTGATCATCCGGTGTTTCCACGACGATCCCGTCACCCTGTCCCACATCCAGGCAGGTTATTTTTAAGCTTCCCGCCGGGTGATATCCAAGGATCCCAACTGCTGTTCCTGTAAAAAATACCGCAGCCAGGCAACAGTACCTCTGTGTCCTGATCTGGATTTTCTGCTTTTTCCCCGGGAATTTTTTCTCTGCTTTTCCAATGTAGTGTCCCAATATCAGGACACCTGCAAGAATCCCGTAATAGAACAGGATCTGCCACAGCTTCGGTGCCCCTCCGATCCACACTGCAAGCCGGCTTTTTCCTGCAAGGGTACAAAGCTGTTCATAAAAATATAAAAGCCCTCTTCCTGGCAGAGCCGCCAGCTTCCCTGCCTGAATGGAAAATCCCCCGGCCAATACAGATGCCACACCGCTCCCCAGCACAACGCCGGCTCCCGGCAGCACCAGAAGATTCAGCACAATGCCTGCCAGCGATACCTCTCCGTAGGCCCGCAGCATCACAGGTAAAGTCACCAGTTGTATGGCAATTGATGAAACCAGTGCCTTCCCTGCCTTTCCTTCCACTCCTGCAAGACAGTATAAAGGCTCTGCTGCAACAGCCAGCCCCGTCACACAGCCAAAAGACAGGAGAAATCCGGTGTCCATAAGGTATGCCGGGGATTCCAGCAGGATCAGCATGGCAGTTACTGCCAGTGCGCTTCGCATATCATAGATCCTTCCCAGTACCTTTGCCATACAAACTATAAGGAACATGGTCACTGCGCGCATGGTGGAAACTCCTGAACCTGTAAATATGCCGTACTGTATCATAACAGCCACAGCCACAACTGCCGATGGCCAGATTCCAAGGCCCGCTTTTTTCAGAAGGTTATAAAGTCCCATTCCCAGGATCCCGATGTGAAGTCCGCTGATGGCCAGTATGTGGATGATCCCGGCCTGCTGATACTTCATCTGAAGTTCCGGGGACAGCCCACTTTTGTCCCCCAGCACCATTGCAGAAAAAACAGGCGCACTTTCCCCTGCTGTTTCCTTAAGTATCCGGCCTGCCCTTTCCCTGAGTGATGCGAGAAACGATCTGTATCCGCCCTGTGGCAGGGACCTGTCTGTAACTGTCCCTTCCTTCAGGAAATACCAGATATGCCTGCATCCGTAATACTGTCCTGCATCAAAACCGCCCGGATTGGAAGGTCCCTCCACAGGTATCAGTTTTCCTTTTACTTTTATGAGAGATCCCGGTGGAAGCCCTGTTTTTTCTTTTAAAAATACTCTTACATTGTCAATGGATATTTTTTGTGAATTGTAGATCAGATATGTAGATCTCAGATAGACAGACTGGGAAAATTCTGTATCTTCGCTGCGCTCTACCTCCCCGCAGATCACAGAACGCGGATGCCTCTCTATCCATGCCCGGACAGACACAGGAAGGGGATTCCCCTGTATGAGAGGTACCCCAGCAAAGTCTGCCACACACATGAACAGCATCATCAGAAGACACAGAAGGCAGAATGGACGTTTTACCATAAAGCCTCCCTTTTGATACTGATATATTTTATTTTTTCTCTATAAGATTTTCGTTCCATTCATAGAAATTATAAAGCTGCATATTCTTGCCGAAGGTGACTTCCTTTTCTCCCTCAACAGATATCTCCACCTGTTTGGCTCCTGTTACCCCCAGCAGGGTGTTCACAACAGAATACACCGGAATCTGTTCCTGGATATCCAGGGCATAGTCCAGAAATACGGAATTAAAATCCACATAACTCACACCATCTTCTGTGCTGAGGGAAAGTATCCGGGAATTCTCCGGCAAAGTCGGATAATGACCCTTTTCCAGCGGACCTCTTGCAAGCTGCTCCAGAGCAACCTTTTCCCTGGGAATATTTCTTCTGTAACGGACAGTCCTTGACTCCTCCACCAGCCTGTCACCCTTTTTGTTGGTGAAATACAGGGTAAATGTAGCATAATTATAGGCATCGCTGTCAGAACCGGAAAATTCCACAAATGTGGATTCTGTCATAGCCCCGATCTCCTGCCCTTTGAAATCTGTGAGCGGTTTCTCTCCGATATAGAACTCCACAGACAGGACATCAGGAACCTGGAGAAAAGTTTTGACTACTCCTGCACGGACAAGAAGTTCACTTGTGGCTGCCATGTCACTGTATCCGCTGTTAAATACCAGGCGCAGCAGGGAATCCTCTGTGGAAAAAGAATCGATTTTCACTCCGTCAGGAAGGAAACCGTTTTCCTCATTGTCAAACTGTTCCACAAGGTCTTTCAGCATAAAGTCTGCAGTCTCCTTTTCCGGAACATATACTTTTTCCTGCAGGCCGGTTTCCGCACTGTTGATAAAATATATTTTGCACTGTTCATTCTCTGTCTGCTTCCCGGCCTGATAATTCAAAATTCCCGCAGCGGCCAGAATGATGCAGACAGCAACGGAACAGATGATCCATATTTTTCTCTTCATCCAAAACCTCCTACGGAATATAGGACAGAGGGATCCTTACTGTAAAGGTGGTTCCCTCTCCTTCTTTACTGAATACCCTGATGGTTCCGTGATGCATGGCAACGGAACTTCTGGTTATGGCAAGACCAAGGCCAGTGCCTCCGATCTCTCTTGAGTGGGATTTGTCCACTCTGTAAAAACGTTCAAAAATACGGTCCAGGGAATCCTCCGGGATACCCAGTCCGGAATCTGCCACTGTGACATAAAAGAATTTGTGGTCTGCATCCAGAGTGACACGCACCCATCCCTCATCTACGTTGTATTTGATGCCGTTTTCCACAAGGTTGCTGATGGCAAGAGTAAACTTGACCTCATCCACATCTGCATCCACAGGCCGGAAAGAATCCAGGATCAGGTCGATCTTTCTCTGGTCTGCAATAGGACGGAGACGCTTCAGGATATTTTCCAGAAGCTGGTTGATATTCATGTTCACAATATTTACGTCTGTGGACTTCTTATCCATTTTTACCAGTGACAGAAGATCTGTGATGATCTTGTTCTCCCTGTCGATCTCCGCAGTGATATCCGAGAGAAATTCCTGATACAGTTCTTCCGGAACTCCCTGCTGTCCTACAAGGGAATCTGCCAGAACCTTCATGGAGGTCATAGGGGTTTTCAGCTCATGGGACACATTGGATACAAATTCCTGTCTGGACTCATCCAGAACCTTCATCCTGGAAAGCATCTTGTTAAAGGCATCTGTGATAAGTGCTGTCTCTGTATAATCCGGTACGGAGATCTCCTCGTTCTGGTAGCCGTCTGTAAGATCTTCGATTGCCTTGGTAACTCTGGCAAAAGGCTTCACAAGTATGGTAGAAAGCACATATCCCAGAAAAACAGCCAGTACTACAATGATCCCAATGATCAGGATACCCTTCTGTTCCAGTTCTGTAATGGTAGCTGCTATCTCACTTGAAGATGCCATCAGCATCATGGCACCCTGGATCTGCTTAACATCCGGACTTTTTACGGGAACGGCCAGGATCACCTTCTGGCTTTCGGAATCATAATGGACTGCCTGCTCTCCCCTGAAACATTTCACTACCTTCTGGGACACCAGTGTCCTGCCTTCATCTACGCCGTAGGTATCCTTCACGATCTGAAAAGCCCTGTCAACGATCAGTATACGGCCTCCGTAAATATTGGCAAGAAGCTCCAGCTTGCTGTTTACAGTCTGGGAGCTGGTATCATTGAGATAATTTTCCTTTATGAGAAGATTGCACAGGATCTCACACTGGTTCTCTATGTTGGAAATACGGTTCTCAATAGCCTTTTCCTCATAGTTTTCAATGACTGTCTCCGTTACGATAACACTGGGAACGATCCCCAGGATGATCAGGATGATCAGGATGCGAAAACGGAGACTTTTAAAAAATTTCGCAGTTTTTTTCATTTTTTCAGTTCTGGCTCTGGAAATAGTAGCCTACGCCCCACTTGGTATGTACATACTTTGGTTCGCTTGGATTCTTCTCGATCTTCTCTCTCAGACGACGGATATGTACATCTACAGTACGTACATCTCCCGGATACTCATATCCCCATACGATATTCAGAAGATTCTCACGGCTGTAAACCTTATTGGGGTTAAACACAAGAAGCTCAAGTACATCAAATTCCTTGGCTGTCAGGTTGATCTCCTTTCCTGCGATAAATACCCGGCGGCCTTCGCAGTCAAGTTTCAGATCGCCTACCTCAATGGTCTTGGCCTTCTCCTTCTCCTCCTGTGCACTGCCTGCGCGGCGGATGATCGCCTTGATACGTGCCTTCACCTCCAGGATGTTAAAAGGCTTGGTGATATAGTCGTCTGCACCGTACTCAAGGCCCAGGATCTTGTCCATGTCCTCGCCCTTGGCAGTAAGCATCACAATGGGAACATTGGAAAACTCTCGGATCTGCTGGCATACTTCAAAGCCATCCATCTTGGGAAGCATAAGATCCAGAAGAATGATATCGTATTTCTTCTCCTTTGCCTTCTCCAGGGCTTCCTCCCCATCGTAGGCACAGTCAACCTCCATCCCGTCCTGCTCAAGGCTGAAACGGATACCCTTTACTATCAGTTTCTCATCATCTACTACCAATACTTTCCTGCTCATTGAACGCTCCTATTCTACTGCTATTTTATCTTTGATCTTTGCAAATGTAGCATCACCGATCCCGGATACATTGCAGATATCCTCAATGGATGCAAAGGATCCATGTTCTTCCCTGTAGGCCACAATAGCCCGGGCCTTGGATTCCCCGATACCGCTTAAGGCTGTAAGCTGTGCTGCATCTGCGGTGTTCAGATTGATCTTCCCGGAGACAGCGGATTCTGTTATACCTTCTCCTCCGGAACTGCCATCCGGATCAGAGGATGATGTGCCGGTTCCTGCCTCCGGTGAAAGGGCAGCTTCTCCTGCCTGTATGGTCCCGGCATCCACCTCTGCCTGGGTGGGGACATAGATCTGCTGTCCGTCAGAAAGATCCTTAGCCTGATTAAGGTAGTTCTCTGCTGCCTCCGGAAGAAATCCGCCGGCTGCCTCCACTGCCTGAAAAACCCGGCTTCCTGCTTCCAGCTTATAGACTCCCGGAGACACCACTGCACCACATACATCCACATAAAGGATCTCAGGTATCTCTGCAGGGGTGACTGTGGAGACATCTTCTGCGTCTGTTCCGGCTCCCTCCGGAGATACGGAAGGCGTAGGCAAAAGACCTGAGATCTCCTCCCCTGGATCTGTCTCTTTCAGGAACTCAGCTTCACGGCTTCCGCATCCGGTCAGGACCAGAAACCCGGAAAGCATGATCACTGTAAAAAATATCTGAACACATTTTTTATTAAAATTTAATTTCATGGTATGCCGGTTCACTCCTTTACCTTTTTAATTAGGTAGTAAGTTCCCCGTTACTCATACAAAACCATATTTTATTTTAACGAAATATTACAAAATTTTCAATAGTTTATTTCTATTTCCATTTAAAAATTATTACACCGGCAATGCAGACCGCCATCCCAACAAGCTTTCTCCACTGAAGATCTGCCTTTTCCACGCCGAATATTCCCATAAGTTCTATGAGATATGCCACAGCAAGCTGGGAGACCACAATAAGCATTGCAGCCCTTGCAGGCCCCAGGGAAGCCATGCTCTGGATCACGGTAATTGTGATAAATGCTCCGATCACGCCGCCTAAAAGAGTGTATCGGTCCTGAATGTTCCACAGTGCTCTCACGCTTTCCCGTCCTGTAAAGAGCCATGCTGCCACGCATACCAGAAAAGCACTTAACTGTACCCATCCGGTCGCTACCCACAGACTCGTCTGTTTTGTTACATTTGTGTTAAACACTCCCTGGATGCTCATCAACGCTCCGGAGATCAGTGCCACAAGAAATCCCCACATAAAAAATCCCTCCATTTTATCTCCTGCGCACCATGTGATCCTACAGGAGTCTTTCCTGTTATTCTATGCAGAAAATTTTCTCTTATACTAAGAAAGAATCCTGCAAGCAGGATTCTCCGCTGACATAAAAAAAAGCCGGATGCACAAAGCATCCGGCTCCGGGAAATCACAGCATTGCTGTTCTGTATGATTTTCCTGTAAATTACAATTCCCTTCTCTTTTGCAGTTTTTCAATATCCCTGAGATAGATCCTTCCGGAAAATGCAATATGGGGAAGTTCATAAAAGCAGGCTGTTCCGGGACAGACAGGACGGTAAAGCGGATCCGCCACAATAATTTCAGCACAGCTCAGTCTTTCTTCCAGCTCCTGCTCACCGGTTACCTTGCAGTCACCTTCTGCCAGCAGGCCTTCTGTGATCTCCAGCGGACAGAGGACACGCACTTTTCTGCCATACTTCTTTTCTATGGATGCAGCCAGAGATCCCATGGTCACAGGCTCTCCGATCAGGGTGATCTCCTGATGAGCAGACCGGGTATCAGGATCCCGGCCTGTTACCCTGTCCCGAAAATACGCTACCTGCGCGGGATCAACTTTCCAGAGTTCCTGTGCTGTCCCTGATCCTTCCGAAATCATGCGCTCATTCCCAAATGAAACTGCTCCCTGACAGAATGTTCTTTTCTCTTCATCCGGACGGTCCCCAGCCTGTTTCCTGGCTTCTGCCATTTCACGGGCTGTCCCCGCACACACGCTCTCATACCCCCACAGCGGTGTTCCCACCACAAAAGGAGTGCCAAACTTTTTCTGCAGGACATTGGCAGCAGGAATTCCCACAGAAGAGACCACCAGGTTCACTTCCGCATCACCTGCCCCTCTCATTTCCTCAGTGGAGCTTCCCATAGCCCAGGTGGAAAGGACCTTCACACCCTGTGCCTCCAGATTTTTTTTCATCAGATCCACACCTGGCTGCGGGCCAAAATCAAGGGGAGTCACACCAAGGAGATTTACTGTATGGGGCTGCACAGTTCTTTCCCCAATATCCCCTGTAAATCTTTCCGCAATCTCTGCAAGCGCCAGTCCTGCTCCGTACACGTAGTCATGCATCCCGCTTGTAGGCACAGAGAATACCGGAATCCCAAGCTCTGCCTCCAGCTCCTCTGCCAGTCCCGCAAAATCTGTTCCGTTCATATAGGGAATGGGAGAACTTACCAGTGAGATAAACCCGGGCTTCAGCTCCTCTGCGGCGTTTCTGATATCCTGAAGAAATCCCTCGTCATTTCCCATAATGGCATCAATATCCGTAAGCCCGGAAATAAAGATCAGGCTGTCCTCATCATACCACCGGATCTCATCATGGGTATTGTAAGTGGAATTGCAGCCTGAGGGATCATGGATCACTGTCATACCCCCAAGCTCATATAATGCGGAGCACACCCCGGAAACGTCTGCCGTATAAACCGGAATGATCCGATATGCCTGTCTCATATGCAGCTTTCGCACCCCCATCCTTTTCGTACTACAAGACTTTCGGTATCTTTTTCATGAAGAAAAGCCTCCACCATCAGGCCGGCAGTCCGGCGAATCCCGTCAAATCCCCACAGGCCGCCCCCCTGAACCAGGTTTACAAAATGGGGGCTTCCTGTAAACCAGGCTGCTTTCTGCCCCACGGCCAGAACCTTGCCCCGGCTTTTTCTTGGCATTACACGCATCTTTGCCTGAACAGTGGCTATCAGCATAAGATCCGGAGCATTTTTCTGAAGCCAGAAAAAATCCTCTTTTTCTTCCAGGCTGATGCTGTCCAGATAAACGGACTCTACATGAAATCCATGGGTGAGAAGAAGCTTTGCAAGTCCCAGCGGTCTGGGATGGAACAGATGATCCAGGACTACCGGGATATCTCCGATCACATCCCTGGCATTTTCCAGAGCCTCCTCACATTTTCTTATCTCATCCTGGATATCAAGCCCTGTTCCACCGCCCAGGGCTTTCAGAAGTTTTTCTTCCTGCCTGTGGATCTCCTCATAATCAAAGCTTCCCGGAAGATACAGAAATTCTCTTCCCAGCCTCTCTGCCTGATATCCTGCTCCCATTTTTCCAGGAGGATAAACTGTCATAAACAGGCTTCCGCTGCCAAGAGATTCATAAGCTTTCCAGGAATCACAGGATGTGATCTCTCTAAGCTCCCTGCCGTTTTTCTGAAGGATCCTTCTTATATCCGAGCTTTCATCCAGGGAAAAATCACTGCCAAGAAGTGTCACCACATTTTTTTCTCTTTCCCCTTTTATCCCGTTGTACATGGCCAGCCGCAGCTTCTGATCCGGCGTAGGGCCTGTTTTCTGCATAATAGGATCCATAAAACATCTTATAAATAAAATATCCGGAAATCTCACTCCCAGTTCTTCATAGATCCGGTCCAGATCACTGCCCACAAAGTGATGGAGACACACTGTAAAAAGAAGCACTGCCTTCGGCTTCTCCGTAAGTCTGTTCAGCACATCTGTCACACCCTCAATGGTCACATCCTCCAGATTTCCCTCCAGAAGGTCACCTTCATTAAGGATCACAAAAGAAAAACGGTCCGCAGCGTTCATCTCCGCTGCTGTCAGGACCACTCCCCGCATACAGTTGTCTGCACACACATAGATCTGTCTTGCCTCCGGAACCAACATTCCGGTATGCACAATATTCCAGTTTCCATGAACCGGAGAATTAAATTCAAGGCCATGGACAAACGGAACCGGAAAAGTCCCGTCTTTTACAGCTACGGCTGCTCCTTTCCAGTCCATAGTACTTCCAGCCCGTCTTAACATTTTGTGTCCTCCCTGCACGCACACAGGATCTCCTGTGCCAGAATCCGGTATTCCTCTGCCATCCCGCTGTCCGGATAACACTCCAGAAGACATTTTCCCTGTTCCTCAGCCTGTGGCACCAGCTCACTTTTTGAAAGTGTTCCTGTGATCTCCGTGTTGAAATCCCCGGCAAGTTCCCGGACTTTTTCCTCTTCCCTTGGGACATTACGCCTGTTGAGGATGATCCCCCCCAGTGAAGCGTAGCCTCTGCTCCTGAAATTTTCCACTGCCATGGCAATGTTGGCGCCTGCATGGATCGCCATGTTTTCCCCGGACGTGATGATGAACACTTTGTCTGCATAACCCTTTCTCATTGGCATGGAAAATCCGCCGCACACCACATCTCCCAGAACATCATAGAGGACAATGTCCGGTTTATAGGTCTCATAAGCCCCTGTTTCTTTCAGTTTTTCCAGGGCTGTGATAATCCCCCTTCCTGCACACCCCAGTCCCGGTGAAGGGCCCCCTGCCTCTACACAGACAACTCCCCCAAAGCCGATACGCACTATATCTTCAAGCTTCAGTGCCTGTTTTTTCTGATTGTACATATCCAGAACTGTGGGGACCGGCTCACCGTGACGGAGAAGTATGGTGGAATCCGCCTTCGGATCACACCCGATCTGCATCACTTTCATTCCCTTTTCAGCCAGGGCGGCCGCCACATTGGAAACTGTGGTGGACTTGCCGATGCCGCCTTTTCCGTATACTGCAATCCTGATCATACTTTTTCCTCCACCTTTGTGATCACATTGGAATATGCTGTCTTTATGGATACCCCTTTCAGTCTGCCGATCTTTCCTGACAGGGTGCTGATCACATCCTGGGGCGCATCAATGGCGATGCTGATGATATTGATCCCACGCTGTCTGTAGGGGATTCCCATTCTTCCTATGATAAATTCTCCAGCTTCATGAAGAAGTCGGTTCAGCTCCCGGATGGATGCCTCGTTCTCCACAATGATGGAAAGCACTGCAACTCTTGTATCCATTGATCCATTCCTTTCCTGGGTTATTTTTTTGCCGGCCGGATAGTTTTTTCAGCCACTGTGCTGCCTGGCTCTGTCTCCCGTAACTTCCCTGCGGTTTATCAGCAGATCCTTGGAAGAAGCTCCCCGCCCGGCTGTGGAAGCAGTGCCTGGGTTCCGATCTCTGTGGTCATGACCACCTTGCCCGGCTGTTCCTCTGTCACTTCGCCGATGATGGCAGCATCTTTGGAGTAGGGACATTTCCTAAGAGCTTCCACGATCTTTTCCGCATCTTTTCCAGGAGCCATGATCACCATTCTTCCCTCGCATGCAAGATACAAAGGCTCCAGTCCCAACATTCCGCACACACCTTTTACTTCCGGTTCAACAGGAACTTTCTGTGCATCCAGCCGGATCCCCACATGGCTCTGACCTGCGATCTCGTAGAGTACAGTTCCCACTCCACCTCTTGTCGCATCACGGATCACATGAAGCTCTGCACCTGTATCCATCACCGACTCAACGGTTTTCCACAAAGGTGCACAGTCACTGGTCACATCTGCCTCAATGCCGAAGTCCTCCCTTGCAAGAAGAATGGTGCATCCATGTCTTCCCACATCTCCTGTGACAATAATGGCATCTCCCGGTTTTGCAAGTTCACCGCCTACTGTAACGCCCTCGCGGATCTCGCCCATTCCTGTTGTTGTGATAAATACCCCGTCCACCTGGCCTTTTCCTGCCACTTTGGTATCACCGGACACGATACGCACCCCGGCTTCCTTTGCTGTTTTTTCCATTGCTGTGGCGATCTCCTCCAGCTTCTCCATGGGAAAGCCTTCCTCTATAACAAAGGCGCAGGTCAGATACATCGGCTTTGCCCCCATGCAGGCAAGGTCATTGACTGTTCCGCAGATGGACAGCTTGCCGATATTTCCTCCCGGAAAAAAAGCAGGTGATACAATAAATCCGTCTGTGGATACTGCCATTCTTCCTGCAGGAGGAGACAGTACTGCTGCATCATCTGCAGTAAGATCCGGGTTTGCAAAATGTGCCTTGAATACTTCATCGATCAGTTCTGAGGTCTGGCGGCCTCCGGCACCATGTGCCATGGTTACTGTTTTATTTTCCATAATATTCATCTTCTTTCCATGTACTTATCTCTGTTTATACAGACATTGGAGCTGGTCCGAAAAGCCATTCTGCACTCTGTCTTTCCTCCATATCCCCTGTCTGCCAGCCCGGTCACTTTGTGATCTGTAGGCAAAATCTTTTCAGTTCCCGTACATAAAATATGCGGAACAGGCTCCCTCACCTGATACCATACAGGCTCCTACAGGATGCTGGGGTGTACAGACCTTGCCGAACACCTTGCAGTCTGAAGGCTTACATTTTCCCTGAAGGACATCTCCGCAGCGACATGCCGGGTTGGGTTTTCCCTGGATGAGCGGAACCCTGAACTTCTTTCTGGCGTCAAAAGCTTCCCATTCTTTTTTAAGCACAAGTCCTGAACCCGGGATCACCCCAAGCCCTCTCCACTGGGAATCACAGGCTTCCATCAGTTCCTCCACCAGCTTCTGTGCCTCCGGGCTTCCCTTTTCTTTTACAACACGGGGATAGCAGTTTACAAAAAAAGGCCTGCCCTCCTGAAAGCGTACCAGCGCAACAGCCAGTGCTGTGAGAAGCTCCCTTGCAGTAAAACCTGCAACCACACCGCTCACCCCTTCTTCTGTAAGCTTTTCGCACAGCCCGGTTCCTGTAATGGCATTTACATGGCCCGGATAAAGAAAAACATCCGCACTTCCCTTCAACGCCTCATATGCCTGGGGCATGGTCTTGTTTGCTGTCAGGATGGAATAATTGGAAAGTCCCTCTTCCCTGGCTTTTTTTACAGAAAGGCAGCTTGCCGGGGTAGTTGTCTCAAATCCCACAGACAGAAATACCACCTGCTCATCCGGGTGCTCTGTGGCATATTTTTCCGCATCTGCCGGCGAATAGACGATCTTTATCTTTGCACCTTCTGCCCTTGCTGCTGCCAGGCTTTTTTCTGTCCCCGGTACACGGACAAGATCGCCAAATGTACAGATGGTGGCACCACATTCCAGTGCCAGATACACTGCCTCATCAATAAAGTCTACCGGTGTGACACAGACCGGACATCCCGGTCCTGAGATCAGCTCCACCTGGGGCGGCAGAAGCTTACGGATACCCAGGCGGAAGATCTCATGGGTATGTGTTCCGCACACCTCCATGATCCGCACCGGCGGTCCGTCATATCCCTCTATGATCTCTCTGGCTGTTCTTCTTTTCTCTTCCATCAAAGCAAATCCTCCATGAGCTGATCTGTCTCTTCCTCATCTTCCTCTGTGATCTTTGCAATGGCAACGCCTGCATGGACCATCACATAATCTCCCGGTTCCAGATCTTCCAGAAGCTGGGCCGACACCTCTCTCTTTGCCCCGCCTGCATCCACTACTGCAGTGCCATCACTGATCTTTACTACTTTTGCTGATAATCCTACACACATAATTTTCCCTCCTGTATATAAGCCATTCCGTAAGCCGCCTGCCCAAGGGCTATGCCTCCGTCATTTGGCGGTATCAGATGATGTTTTAAGACTGTAATACCTTTCTCTGCAAGACCTTCATCTACGATCCTTAGCAGAAGCCGGTTCTGAAAAACACCGCCGCTTAACGCAGCCTTTTTACAGCCTGTTGTCTCACTGATCTTTTCACATGCTTCTACGATAAGTTTTCCCAAAAGTCTGTGGAATTCATAGGCCAGGAAGCCGGTTTCTTCTCCCTCCATCCTTTTTTCCAGAAGGTACCTTGTCAGGGCGGCTGTGTTAAGGATCAGCCTTTTTTCCTTTTCGGAATCATAAACCGTACACTCCGATGACAATGGCTTTTCGGGCTGCTCCTGGTTTTCTTTTTTCCATTTTTCTGCTGCAAACTCCAGTGCCATGGATGCCTCCCCCTCAAAGGAGGACGCCCTTCTGATCCCGAGAATGGCACTTACTCCATCAAAAAGCCTTCCCGCACTTGTAGATACCACTGTGTTGATCCCACGCTCCATCATGGTAAGCTGTACTTTGCACTCATTTTCCCCGCAAAGTGAAAGCTTTTCCACAAGTTCCAGCGTTTTTTCCCTGTTCCCGGTCACATCCCGGATCAGCGAAACTGCTATACGCCAGCCCTCCTTTGCTGAGGCATCCCCCCCTGCCTGAAGAAATGGCCGGATGCTTCCCATACGCTGAAATCCATGATAATCTGCAAGAAGGAGCTCTCCTCCCCAGATCGTTCCGTCTGTCCCATAACCGGTACCGTCAAAAGAAACTCCTATCACCTGTTCCTCACAGTCATTCTCTGCCATACATGACAGAATATGTGCATAATGATGCTGCACTTTAAGGAGTAAAAGCCCTGTTTCCTCTGCCACAACTGTGGAATTGTATCTGGGATGGAGATCACATACTGCAACTTCCGGCTCCACCTCAAGAAGGGTTTCCAGCCGCCCGATGGTTTCTTTCAGAGCTTTAACTGTACGCAGATCCTCCAGATCTCCCACATAGGAAGATGGATAAAAACGATTATCCACACCAATACAGAAAGTATTCTTAAGTTCTCCCCCCACAGCCAGGACCTGACCCTTCCAGGATGTGGATATCATGGACGGAAGAGGGGCATATCCCCTGGAACGCCGGATCATGTAGGGTTCATTTTTATAGAAATCCATCACAGAATCATCTGCCCGGATGCGGATCTTCCGGTTATGGGAAAGGATGCAGTCACAGAGATGGGAAAGTTCTTCCACTGCCTCTTTATCATCCCTGCAGATCGGTGCCCCGGAAGTATTTCCGCTGGTCATCACCAGAAGTTCCGGCATGGTGGTATCATCGTCATAATGAAACAGAAGAAGCTGTACCGGCGCATAGGGAAGCATGATCCCAACCTTGGGATTTCCCGGTGCAACAGACGGACAAAGCCCGGTCTGTCCTTCTTTTTTGTCCAGAAGAAGAATTGGCTTCTGATGTCCTGTAAGGATCTTTTCCTGTTCTTTCGTCACATGGCAGATTTTTTTCGCAGCGTCAAGGTCATGTGCCATCACTGCAAACGGCTTGGCAGGACGCTTCTTCAGGGTACGGAGCCTGCTCACCGCCGCCTCGCTGGTGGCATCACAGCACAGATGAAAACCTCCGATTCCCTTGATCGCTACGATACCGCCGGAAGCGATCATTTTTCTGGTATATGTAATTGCTTCTTTCCCTTTCAGTTCTTTTCCGATAATGTAAACCTCCGGGCCACAGTCATTGCAGCACACAGGCTGCGCATCATACCTTCTTGTCTCCGGATCATGGTATTCCTCAGAACAGGACGGGCACATAGGAAATTCTTTCATGCTGGTCCGCTCCCTGTCATAGGGCAGGGAATCCAGAATGGTAAGCCTTGGGCCACAGCAGGTACAGTTGATAAAAGGATGGAGATACCTGCGGTTTCCGGGATCAAGCATCTCCTCCTTACATTCGTCACAGATGGCAATATCCGGCGAAACAAAGATCTCACCTTTTGTCTTTTCGCTTTCAATGATATCAAAGGAGGAAAATTCCGGTGCATCTTCCACTGCCTCCCACATAAGCTTCAGGATAGCCGCTCTTTTGGGCGGTTTTTCCTCAATATCACGGGTAAACCCCTCCACTGACTCCTTATTTCCCTGGGCAAAGATCTCCACGTAAGGGCCCTTGTTTGAAACACTTCCACGTACCTTCCATGCCATTGCGTGACGGCTTACAGTTGGACGGAAACCAACTCCCTGGACGATTCCGTAAACCCGGATCTGTCTTGTAATCTCATTGTCCATAGCTTTTCTCCCGTCTAATTATTTATCAGTTTTCCGGATACTGCAAAATGCACCGCCTCCACAAAAAGCCCCTGAAACTCCGGCGTCATCCGCTTCATACAGGGATCTGCAAAGATCACATCAAAATCCCCGCCTTTTACAAGCTCTGTGTAGTCTTCCTCATCTCTCAGGGAAAGATCTCCTTCCTCCTTAAGCTCCTCATCCATGGAAAACCAGGATGCCACCCTGATGTCTGTATCCTTTGCCGCTGCCCTTATACGTTTCCGGATGGAAGCTGCCAGAACCTGCTGGTGAACGATCAGTACCTTTTTTCCGGAAAGATCAATATCCGGGATCAGCTCATCTGCCAGAGGATAATCAGCCTCATAAGGGACTCCGAAATTTTTTTCAAGGTATCTTGCTGTCTCAAGTGCTGCCGGGGAAACTGCCAGATTTTTTTCCGCACAGGAAGCTTTTTTTACCTCTTCAAGGCCATCCCCCATTCCGTAACAGACAGCCTTAAATCCCTGCTTCTCAAACCGTTCCCGCAGTTTGTCCGCTGCCCCCAGATCACTGACATCCTGGGGCGTCATTCCAAGGATTCCGATAGTTCCTTTCCTGGTATCTGTTTTTTGAGTAAAGGTCTTAAAAAGCTCCAGATAAGCTTTCCGCTCTCCCACATCATAAAGTTCCATTCCGTCTGTATCCACAGTCAGAACGGGAATCTTTACCTTCTTTTCGCTCATGCGCTTCAGCGCCTGGTAATCTGTTCCGATCACTGCCGGTACCGGAGTCCCGATCACTGCCGCAAAACCTGCGGATATTTTTTCCGCAGCATCCGAAAGCTTTGCCACCAGCCTGTCATCCCGTCCAAGAATAGCGTCCATATCGCGAAGGCCGGCGCTGAACACTGCACTTTTTGTCTCAAACCACCGCGGCTCATCAAAACCGCATACATTTCCTGTACATCCTCCCGCGTCACAGATCACCAGGATCCCCCCAAGCTCATAGAGAACAGATACTGCCCCCGACTGATCCGGTGCAAAAGGTGTGAGATATTTCCGAAGTCCTCTCATTGCCTCTCCTCCTTCCCGGCTCCTGTCACAACTTCCCTGAGAGCTTCAAACAACTCTCGGACTCCTGCGTACCCATAGGGCTGACGATCCTGATTCCACACAAGCCCCGGCACATCCTGATGGTAGTAGCCTGCATCTTTTCCTATTGTGACAGTCACTCCGCTTTTTGCCGGATCGTAATACAGCATGGTGGGCTCCATATTGGAAAAAACCTTTGTTTCAGGGCTTGTTTTTGCCAGATTCCGTATATATACAAAATTCTCGGCTGTGATGGTTCCGTAAATTTCCAGTACCCTAAAGCCGTACCGCACCAGTGCCAGTGCCAGTTCAAAAGGATCGCCGTTCATGCACTCCCCCACTGCAAAGGACGCATCCGGACAGACCTCCCGGAACCGTTCTACTGCCTCCGCTGCCTCTTTTTCATATTTCTCATATTCAAATGTAACTCCCAGGACCTGTCCCAGTGCCTTGTACTGGTTCCCGATCTTATCCATCTGATAAAGCCTGCGAAGCTCAATAAAAGGTATCTTCAGCCTGTTATGAAAATCCTCAGCCGCAAATCTTGCCTCCGGATGGAGCACCAGGTTAAAATTAGCCTGGGACATAGTCTGATATTCTTCGTAATCCCTGCATCTGGATATCTCATGGATAGTCTTTACCCCAGCCTGATGAAGAAGGTCATAGATCTCACAGTCATCCACAAGGGGCGAAAAAAATCCGAGAAGATTGACCACATTTCCTTTTTTCTTCTGAGGCTCGAGAAGAGAATACAGGGACTGGCGTACATGTACCATCGGTGGCTTCCTGCCTTCACGGGTGAGGGCATACATATAACATGGGCGTACCGGAATATCCACCTTTTCTTCTGCTTTTCTGCACACACGATCCATATCTGTTCCAAGAAGAGCGTCCACACAGGTAATACAGATCATTACCACAGAAGGCTTTTTCTCACAGCATTCACAGATCTCCTCCACTGCTTTGGGGATTTTTTTCAGATGACGGCCTGTGACAATGTCAGTCTCATCCATCATAAGATAAAAGAACCTGTCGTTGTATTCCGGCATGGAGCTTATAAGGGAAGTATTTCTTCCACAGCAGCCTGGTGCCACGATCAGCATGATGGAGTCCGGCACTGCAAGGCCTGCACGCTTTACCCCGAATCCTTCTGCTCCCGGGGAATTAAATGCCAGTGTCGCCGGAGAGCTGTAGATAAGGTGCTTTCCGGATATCATCTGAGGCGGGATCCCGTCCGGTCCAAGCTGTTCCAGTTCTTTCACAGTTGCGAAATAGGCTTCCTGTTTCATGCGCTCTTATTTCCTTTCTCAGGATTTTCCCTGTTTTTCTTTTCCAGAAGCTTTTCTGCCAGGGCAAAAAACCTTCCGCTGATCTCTGAATCCCTGTCTCCTTCGATCACAGTTTTGCCCTGGTCTTCCCAGCGTATGATCTCATCACTTCTTGGAATCTCCCCCACAATGGGAATATTGCTTTTTTCGGCAAATACCTGTACTTTTTCTGTCTCATTTTCCACGTTTCTGTGGTTCAGCACAATGCCAAAGATCCTGGCGTAACTTCTGTCCTCAAAATTCCGCACAGCCCTTGAAATATTATCTGCTGCATAGAGAGCCATCTTTTCGCCTGATGTGACGATAAGTACCTTCTCCGCATAGCCCTCGCGGATCGGTGCTGCAAAACCGCCGCACACCACATCTCCCAGAACATCATAGAGAACCACGTCCGGTTTCCAGGTTTCAAAAAGCTTCAGATCTTCAAGAAGCTGAAATGTAGCAATGATTCCTCTTCCCGCACAGCCAAGTCCCGGTGTTGGCCCGCCTGTCTCAATACACAGCACTCCACCGAAGCCTTCCCTGGAAATGTCCGAAAGTTTCTCCGGCTCCTCGTCCTCCTCACGCATATAGTTCATCACCGGCCTAAGAGGTTCCCCACCAAGCAGGTTGATGGTGGAATCTGCCTTGGGATCACACCCGATCTGTATCACTCTTTTTCCCATGGCTGCAAAAGCTGCCGCCAGGTTGGAGGTCACTGTGGATTTTCCGATCCCTCCCTTTCCGTAAATTGCTACTTTCAGCATATGCTCCTCCTTTTTACTGTTTTCACAGGATATCCCTCATATGAGATCTCCTGTAACATAATTCCTCTCCGACGCAGTGCGATCCTGCCCAGAGAGGGCTTTTTTATGTCATTGGAACATTATGGGGTAATTTCCTGTGACATAAATAAAGGACTCTTCTGCCAACAAGGTAAAAGAGTCCCATTCTGCATCATATAATACAAAACTTCTGCATACATGACTGTTCCCGCTCGGATATTCCTTGCCGTCAAAGTCTGTTGTTACGGTTTTTATTTTTGTCTGGTACCGGTAACACGCTGCTTTTTCATTTTCATTCGGATGGAATTTATTCTCTCCGTCTGAAATCTTATAAATTGATTATACTCTCAGAATATTTAGTCAGTCAACATTAACTCATGTATTTTTACATATAAATGATATTTTTCCCAACAGAAAATTATATATTTTGCACAAATCTATATTTATAAACCACAAAAAGAAACCTGCTTGCAGGATTCTCCACCTGGCGGGGCGCCCTGAGCAACATTTGTCGCTCCGCCGTAGTGTGCTCCTGCCCGCAGGTCTTATCTGCTGACAAAAAACTGGTCTTTCATTATTTTTTCTTACCGGACCTCAGTTACGTGATAGCCCTGCTCCTCCACTGCCCTTTTGAGATCGTCATCGGAGATCTCTCTGTCGTAGGAGACTACAGCCTGGCCTTTTCTTAAATTAACCTTCGCTGAAGCACCGTCAATCTTATTGATGGCTTTCGTGACTCTTGCCACACAGTGGTCACAGTGCATCCCTGTGATGGTCATAGTCTTCTCTCCAAGCCTGGAACCGTCCAGCTTCTTTTTTTCGATGGTTTCCTTTCCTGCACCGCCTCCGCAGCATGCTCCCTCACCTTTCATGTGTTTGATGGAACCGCGGAAAGCAAATATGAGGATGCCGATCACAATAAGTACTACTATAATATTTGCCATTTTATCCCTCCTGTCAATGATGTCCGCTGCAGCCTGAGCAGCCTGAGCAGTTGCCGCCACAGCCACTGCAGCCGCCTCCGCTGACACGCGCATTTCCTGCGCAGCCGATACAGCTCATACCTGCTTTTTTACGTGAATAAATGTAATGGATCACAAAAAGTCCATATGCGATCACTGCCGCCATAACAATAATATCCGCTACCATATCTGTCATCCTTTCTTTTTTCTGTGAAAGATCTTTAACTTTTCCACTATACCATGGAAAGCCAGGTATGTCATCCATACCCGGCTTCTCATTTTATGCAGCTTAAGAAGCCGCGTGTTATTTACAGGTTACAGCCATGTACCGGATTTAACTGATCCGCTTACTCTGCTGCCTGTACAGATCTCTTTGTTACGTCTTTTACATTCTTATATGGATCCGGTCTGAAGAGCATGAACAGCATGATCGCAAGAAGTATCAGTGCTACAACAGTTCCGATTCCGAAGGAAGAAACGCCTGTTACTACGATACCGATCTGGTATACGCAAAGTGTTACAACATAAGCAAATATGTTCTGGAAGAGGATTGCAAACCAGAACCATTTTCTGGACTGCATCTCATGAGCCATTGTGGAAATAGCTGCCAGACACGGAGAATCAAGAAGGTTGAACAGCAGGAAAGAGAAAGCTGCTACTGCTGACGGGAACCAGGCCTTGATAGCTGCACCAACGATCATGGTATCTTCTGCATCATCACCAGCTACGTTTGCAAGCACACCCATTGTACTAACGATGGACTCTTTTGCGGAGAATCCGGAGATAGATGCTGCAACCGGCTGCCATTCACCAAATCCAAGAGGTGCAAAGATCGGGGCAAGAACACCGCCAAGGATAGCCATGATACTGTCATTGCTGTCCTCAACAAATCCGATTCCGTTTCCTGTAGTTCCAATACTTGAAAGAACCCACATGATAACTGTTGCAAGGAAAAGAATTGTACCGGCTTTGATGATAAAGCCTTTCAGTCTCTCCCAAACGTGAAGCAGAACTGTCTTTGCAGACGGAATATGGTACTGTGGAAGCTCCATTACGAACGGAGCAGGTTTTCCGGAGAAAGGTTTTGTCTTTTTCAGCATGATAGCAGCTACAAGAACTGCCACTACACCGATGAAGTACATAAGTGGTGTGATGAATCCGGCTGCTACATAGTCACCGGTTGCATAAGCTGTCATGATACCACCCATAAGAGCGATAACAGGAAGCTTGGCACCACACGGAATAAATGTTGCTGTCATGATCGTAAGTCTTCGGTCATTATCCGCCTCGATCGTCTTGGAAGCCATGATTCCAGGGATTCCACAACCGGAAGAGATAAGAAGCGGGATAAAGCTTTTTCCGGAAAGTCCGAAATGACGGAATATACGGTCCATGACGAAAGCGATACGAACCATGTAACCACAGTCCTCAAGGATGGAAAGGAACAGGAACAGGATTGCCATCTGAGGAACGAATCCAAGTACTGCACCAAGACCACCGATGATACCATCAGAAACAAGGCTTACCAGCCAGTCAGCGACACCGATGCCGGAAAGTCCGCCGGAAACAACTTCCTGGATAGTTCCAACGAAACTGTCGTTTGTCCAGTCTGTTACCATGGTACCAACTGTTGTTACAGATACATAATAAACAACAAACATTGTTAAAATGAAGATCGGAAGACCAAGAATACGGTTTGTTACGATGCGGTCGATCTTGTCAGATACTGTCATCTTGGAACCGCTTCTCTTTACATTTGCAGAAACAACTTTCTGAATGTAGCGATATCTTCCATCTGTTACGATACTCTCTGTATCGTCATCCTCTGCCTTTTCCAGTGCAGCGGCAATTGTCTCAACTTTGGACTGTGCAGATGCCGGAAGGTTCAGTCCCTCCATTACCTTGCTGTCTCTCTCAAGAAGCTTGACAGCGTACCATCTTCTGTTCTCCATGGAGATCGTGGATGGAACAAGTTCCTCGATATCTCTTACAGCTTTTTCAACGTCCTTCGGGAATTCCATCTGCTTTGCAGGAACTCTGTGCTGGTTTGCGCTCCTGATCGCCTGGTCGACAACCTCATCAAGGCCTGTTCCTTTAAGAGCAGATGTCTCAACGATCGGACAGCCAAGTGCTTGACTTAATCCTTTTACGTTAATAGTGATGTTGTTCTTCTTAAGAAGGTCAACCATGTTCAGTGCGATAACTACCGGAATACCGATCTCAAGAAGCTGTGTTGCAAGGTACAGGTTTCTCTCGATGTTGGTAGCATCTACCAGGTCAATGATAACATCCGGTTTGTCTTTCAGCAGGTAATCACGGCTGACTACCTCCTCAAGTGTATATGGGGAAAGTGAATAGATACCCGGAAGGTCTGTTACAGTGACGTCCTTCTTTCCTTTCAGCTTACCCTCTTTTTTCTCAACAGTTACACCCGGCCAGTTACCAACATACTGGTTGGCGCCAGTCAGTGCGTTGAACATTGTAGTCTTACCACAGTTCGGGTTTCCGGCAAGAGCTATTGTTACAGCCATTTTTCATCCTCCTTTTTATGCTAGAGCTTGTTTAAAATCATTCCAGGACTTTTCAGCATTTATTCTCTGAAATTATTTTACTTCCACACATGCAGCGTCATGCTTACGAAGTGAAAGCTCATATCCTCTGACAGTGATCTCTACCGGATCTCCAAGAGGTGCCACCTTACGGATGTAAATCTCGCTGCCTTTTGTGATTCCCATGTCCATGATACGGCGTTTGTATGCTGCATCGCCGGTGATCTTGGTAACAACTACTGTGGAACCTACTGCTGCATCACCTAAAGTCATTCTCTTTTCCTCCCTGTTAATTTGCTTCTGCCTTCCGGTACGGTCTTCTTCAAAAACCATATCCTTCCCCTGGAATGTGGTCTCAGGTGTAGCGTACCAGAGCATTACATTTCATTATCTATCCTCAACTGTTCTTATACAGATTGGGGGCCTATGTATGAGTTATTCTCAGACCATGATATGTCTGGCCATCTCTTTGTTCACTGCAACCCTGGAATCCTTAATATTCACGATCAGATTTCCGTCGAACTGGGAGATCACAGTGATATCTGCATCCTCAACGAAGCCAAGTCCCGCAAGAAATCTTCTGGTATCCTCTGCTCCTGAAATCCTCTTGATCTTACCAGTCTCTCCTGACTGTAAAAATAAAATCGGCTGCATAGAAGTCCCTCCATTTCTTCCATATTATTAGTCTCATCTAATTAGTTATTTCTAACTCATAGGTTAGTTTATACTAAGTTTCAACCATTGTCAATCCCTAAACAAAAAAAAGTTAATCCAGATTAAATTTTTATTTACCGTTTACACAAAATTTAGTTCCTCCCCGACGCAGTGCGATCCTGCCCGGAGGGCTTTTTTATGGCATTGGAACATTACGGAGTGATTTCCTATGCCATAAAATGACATAAAAAATCCCCCATACAGGACTTTTATATTTCGCAGTCCCATATGAGGGTAGGTATCATTTTTTGTGATATTTTGTTTTACCGGATCTGTTCGTCCAGAAGACGCATGATCAGCTTCTCTGTCTCTTTGATCCCGTAGCTTGCACTGTTTATGCAGAAATCATAATTCTCCGGCTTTCCCCAGTTCTCGCCGCCATAGAAATTATAGTATTTCTTATGCTGTTTATCCATTTTTTTCAGGAAGCGGACAGCCTCTTTCATATTCATGTTCCTTACATCCATAATATGCTGCACGCGGATTCCAAAAGGCGCCGTGATAAACAGACTGATATGGGGAATATGGTTATTCTTCAGGATCGCATCTGCACATCGTCCCATAATGATACAGTCCTCTGACCTGGCCAGGTCACAGATCAGGTCACTCATATTAAAAAATACTGCATCCTGCTTTGGAAGTCCGTGGTAACGGTTAAATTCCCGGAACCATTTTTTCAGGTTCAGGTCTTTCTTTTTGCCATATTTGTTAAAATCAGCAAAATATTCCGCATCTGTTACAGCTCCCTTTTCTGCCTCCAGACGCTTCATAACCTGATCAAAGATCTCCACATCATAATAATTGATACGAAGATCATCCGCCAGGCCAAAACCAATATCGTTACCTGCGCTGCCCTGTGTACGGCTGATACAGATAACCAGATGGTCATTCTCGGAGATCTTTTCCCTGCGTTTCAGGAGATGGTTCAGTATCACACGCTCTTTGTCCACGATGTCCACACCTACAAAGGTCTCCGGAAGAGCAGCGATCTCCTTAAAGATCTCGTCGTATTTTTTCATCAGACGGCTTTTTTCATCCTTGTCTTTGATGGTCCTTGCCATATTGCTGATAAGAGCCATCTCACTTCTCAGAAGATGTCCGTCCGGTTTTGTATACATCAGGGAGCTTAAGTTACGGATGGTTCTCTCCCTGTCCCCCGAAAAAGTACGGCCAAGGGAAGAACCTACACTTTTGTAAACCTCACCATCCAGTTCATAAAGTCTGGTGGCAAGCTCTCTGCATTTCTCTCGGTTGTTTTCTTCCATATCTGTCTCCCTCCCTTACAAAAAGAATACAAGCATATCAATGATAAACACAGGTACCAGGAAGCAGACAGACCATGCCATATATCCAAAGAAGGACGGCATGTTGATACCGTTTTCATCAGACAATGTCTTGACCATAAAGTTAGGCGCATTTCCGATATATGTATTGGCTCCCATAAATACAGCACCGCAGGAGATGGCTGACAGAAGCTTCACAGGGACAGTTCCCAGTGTAGTAGCGATTCCGCCGGTAAAACCAAGTGTTCCTGCTGTTGTAAGGAATACCAGGTAAGTCGGTGTATTATCCAGAAAACTGGACAGTGCACCGGTAGCCCAGAACATCTGATATGGCTCTGTAACGCCAAGGTTCGGTCCTACTGCCTTAAGAAGCATCAGTGCGGGCTGCATGGTAATAAAGATTCCGATAAAGAGAACTGCAACCTCCCTGATCGCTCCCCATGTAAAATGGTTCCGCACACGGATCCTTTTATCTGTTGTCTTAAATGACAGGAACGCTGCCAGAAGAATCAGAACGATCTCAATAACAGATGGGAATCCCAGTGTCACTTCTCCAAAGATATGGATTCCACGCACATTTCCTGCAGCATCCTGAAATGCCGGAATACTTGGAAGTACACCGCTTAAGATAACCCCTGCAACGATCATCACCAGGAATATGATATTATGCAGTCCTTCGATTTTAAATTCCGTACCCGGTTTACTGATATCAGGTTTACGTCCGTCTGCAATATCATGCTTATAGGAACGCATATCCAGATGATAGAACACAAACAGAAGGATCACCATGTTAAAAAGCAGCACCGGAAGAAGATGCATGCTCCAGAAGAAAGGAACCCCTCTCATAAATCCCATAAGAAGAGGCGGATCACCAATAGGTGTAAGGCATCCTCCCATATTGGATACCATGAAAATGAAAAAGATCATGATATGTCCTTTTCTTTTTCTCCAGGAATTCATCTTGATCACAGGACGGACCATCAGCATACTTGCACCTGTAGTTCCGATACAACTGGAAAGAAAAGTTCCCAGTGCCAGAAGTCCTACATTTACACGGGGCGAACCTGCAAAATCGCCCTCTATGGTAATATTACCGGATACACAGAACAGTCCGAACAGAAGTATGATAAACGTAAGATAATCATTGATCACACATTCCAGAACAGTTTCCGTCATCTTCCCTGCCCCATATACAACAGCAAAAGGTATGACCATCATAAGTATCCAGAAAATAACAACGATCGGCTGATGAGCTTCCCACCACTCACCTTTTACAAGAGGCATCACTGCAATACACAGAAGAAGTCCTGCAAAAGGGATGCAAAGCCAGATTGGCACTGTGGCAGCCGTCTCACTGTTTCCTGCTGCCCACACACCTGCCGGACATGCAAGAATCACTGTCAGAACAGTGCACAAAACGGTTAATAATTTTTTCAAAACTGTCACCCCCACATGTATTTTTTAACCAGTGAAATTATAACATATGGGGTATCAAAATCAATTGTTCGAATGTGCAACTTTCCACATGTTTTCACCATTTTTTTGTGCATTTTTTTGTCGAATTACCATGTTTTTGTTTATTTACAAACACAAAAGAATATTTTTATCTTTTATATTGTATCATTATTATATAATTTTCATATATAACTGGATATATGTGTTTTCCTGTGATGGACATATGTATGTTAATAGGAAGCTTTTGGTACATAACCTGTGTGCAAACACATTTTTGGAGTAATTTCTTATGAAAAAAACAGTGCCCTCTGCTTTTTTGCAAAAGACACTGTCTGTAACTTTACATTATTTCAGGCTTATTCCAGGCACTCTGCCAGGATATCTGCCATCTCATCAATATGCTCTTTTGTGATGATAAGAGGCGGAACGATACGAAGAACATCACTTCCTGCGGAAATTACCAGAAGTCCCTTTGACAGGGCTTTCTTTACCACATCTCCTACAGGGCGTCCCTCAATGACAATCCCCTGCATAAAGCCTTTTCCTCTTCTTGTTTTTGCACAGTCATATTTTTCCACAAGTGCATCCAGTTTTTCCTCAAGATAAGGGGTCAGGCCCTGTACATGAGAAAGGATCTGGTCTTTTTCAAAGATATCAAAAACTTTGCTGACTGCTGCACATACAAAAGGATTTCCACCGTAGGTTGTACCATGGTCACCTGGTTCCAGGGATGCCGCTGCCGCCTTTTTATTAAGAATAAATGCACCTACCGGAACACCGCAGCCAAGAGCTTTGGCACTTGTCATGATATCAGGCTTCACACCGTACTCCTGCCATGCAAAGTAGTGGCCTGTACGTCCCATTCCGCACTGGATCTCATCAAAGATCAGGATGATATCCTTCTCATCGCAGAGTCTGCGAAGACCCTCAAGGAATTCTTTTGTTGCAGGATAAATACCGCCCTCTCCCTGTACAACCTCTGTGATAATGGCGCAGGTCTTATCTGTGACCTGGGCCTTTACGCTGTCCAGATCATTGAAATCCGCAAACTTCACCCCACCCATAAGTGGTTCAAAGGGTTCTCTGTAATGAGCTGTTCCTGTAACGGAAAGTGCTCCGATGCTTCTTCCGTGGAAAGAGTGGTTCATGGCGATGATCTCGTGATCTGCATGTCCGTCTCTTGTGTATGCATATTTTTTTGCTGCTTTCAGGGCACCCTCAATGGCCTCTGTACCACTGTTTGTAAAAAATGCTTTCTCCATCTGGCTTGCCTGGACAAGCTTTGCCCCTGCATCAATGATCGGCTCATTGTAATACAGGTTGGAAATATGCATCAGTTTATCGATCTGCTCTTTCAGGGCTTCATCATATCCGGGATAATGATAACCAAGGGCATTTACGGCAATGCCGGCTGCAAAATCCAGATATTTCTTTCCTTCTGAATCGTAGAGATAGCATCCCTCGCCTTTTTCAAAAACTACCGGAAAACGGTTATATGTATGAAGAATACTGGATTCTGATTCTTCCATCTGATCATGCATGTTCATTGTAATATTTCTCCCCATCTTCTCTTAAAATTGCGGTACCGATACCTTTGTTTGTAAAGATCTCAAGCAGTAAGCTGTGCGGTATCCTTCCATCCAGGATATGGACTCTGTTTACACCGTGTTCAATAGCATCAATGCAGTTCTGAAGCTTCGGGATCATTCCTCCGCCTACATAGCCCTCTGTGATCAGCTTCTCTGCCTCATCAACTTTAAGCTCGGAGATCAGAGATGAGGGATCATCTGCGTTTTTATAAACGCCCTCAATATCAGAAAGGAAAGCAAGCTTCTCTGCGTTAACGGCTTCTGCGATGGCACATGCTGCATCATCGGCATTGATATTGTAGCTGTCAAAGTTCTCATCGTATCCGATCGGGAACACGATAGGAAGGAAATCTCTTTCCAGAAGATCCTGGAGGATCTTTGGATTTACCTTTGTGACCTCACCTACATATCCGATGTCCTCGCCTTTGGAAAGTTTCTTTCTGCACTGGAGAAGACCGCCGTCCTTGCCACTGATTCCCACTGCCTGTACGCCCAGGGATTCAACAAGGGAGACAAGCTCTTTGTTCACTTTTGCGAGAACCATTTCTGCGATCTCCATTGTATCTTTGTCTGTTACACGGAGACCGTTTACGAAACGGGGCTCCATGCCTACTTTGCCTACCCAGCGGCTGATCTCCTTACCGCCGCCGTGAACGATGATAGGTTTGAAACCTACCAGTTTCAGAAGGACTGCGTCTTTGATGACGTTTCGTTTTAATTCTTTGTCAAGCATTGCGCTTCCGCCGTATTTGATGACTACGATCTTACGGTTGAAACGCTGAATGTATGGCAGGGCTTCTATGAGAACCTCTGCTTTGTCAAGATATTTCTGGTTTACCATGTGGAATCTCCTTTTTTTGTAAAAATGATATGGTTGAAAAAATTTTTTTTGGATTGGGTGCAGCTTGGGTGGCTGCGGGAGTTCTTGCGAGGGGGAGAGCTCAGAGTTGCGATCGGCCGCACTCCCCCTCGCGCTCCCCCTATTGGCCACCGCGTCCCACGAGCTGTCCCCTGTGCCCGGTGGGCACAGGGGATGCGCACGCTGTAGCCCAGACGATACGGACTCAAACGCACGCCTCCGATGCTTCGCATCTTGGCTGGGAAACCTCACGGCTCTTCCTTCTCTCCGCACGCTTCCTCGCTTTCGCTCCTCGCTGGGAAACCTCACGGAACTTTTTCGCTCCGCGACCGGGCTGACATTGTACTGGCGCCAGACCTTTCGGTGCCTGCCCACCCTGGCTGTCTGCGACGCGTGCCCAACGGAGGGGGGTTCTTAGGGGGGAGCGTGCGGGCTTCGCAACTCAGAGCTCGCTCCCCCCTAAGGGTTTTCCCCAGTTCTCCAAGGTCTTATTCAAGACCGATAATCTGCATTGATTTTCACATAGTCATAGGTAAGATCACAGCCCCACGCAGTGGCACCTGCCTCTCCCATCTTCATATCCGCAATAGCAGTCACTGCATCCTCGGAAAGGATCCTTGTAGCTTCCTCTTCACTGTATCCTGTGGAGACTCCGTTCTCAATTATCTTAAGCTTTCCTGCTTTGCTCTCAAAGTACAGATCCACTTTCTCCGGATCAAACTGTACTCCTGAATAGCCAAGAGCGCATAAGATCCTTCCCCAGTTTGCATCATGTCCGTAGATAGCTGCTTTTGTGAGAGATGATGTCACTACAGACTTACTCAGAGTAACCGCATCTGCCTTGGTTGCAGCTCCGATCACCTTAACTTCAAAAAGTGCTGTTGCACCCTCTCCGTCTCCTGCGATCTTTTTGGCAAGTGTGGTGTTTACATAATTAAGAGCTTTCTTAAACTCCTCATAATCTGCGTTTTTCTCTGTGATCTTTGCATTTCCTGCCTGTCCGTTGGCAAGGAGAAGTACGGTATCATTGGTGGAGGTATCTCCGTCTACGGACACCATATTATAAGTATCCTTGATATCCTCACTTAAAGCTTCCTGAAGCAGTTCCTTGGAGATGTCCACATCTGTGGTGACAAATCCAAGCATTGTGCACATGTTGGGGTGGATCATTCCTGAGCCTTTGCACATTCCGCCTACAGTTACAGTCTTTCCACCGATCTCGATCTCTACAGCAGCCTCTTTTTTCTCTGTGTCTGTGGTCATGATCGCCTTTGCCGCTTCCAGTCCTGACTCGCGGCCCGGGGCAAGTTTGGGAGCCATGGCTTTTACACCGTTTGCAATACGGTCAATGGGAAGCTGCATTCCGATAACACCTGTGGATGCCACAAGAACACTGTCTGCCGGAATACCAAGAGCCTCTGCTGCCGCATCTGCTGTTGCCTTGCAGTATCCGAAGCCTTCCTCGCCAGTACATGCATTGGCAATTCCGCTGTTACAGATCACTGCCCTTGCCTCCTGATGATTATATACAATATCCTGATCCCATCTTACGGGAGCAGCCTTTACCACATTGGTTGTGAAGGTTCCTGCAGCCACACACGGAACCTCACTGTATACCATAGCCATATCTGTGCGACCCTTATACTTGATCTCTGCTGCTGTGGATGCCGCCTGGAAACCCTTTGCAGCAGTCACACCGCCGTCGATTATCTTCATATATATATCTCTCCTCTCCTGTCCCTGGCTCTTTACGGGCACATCGGGATCTGTTTCAGTCCTTCGTTTTCATCAAAACCGAACATCAGGTTCATATTCTGAACTGCCTGTCCTGCAGCGCCTTTTACAAGGTTGTCGATAGCGCCCATCATAATGACTCTCTTTGTTCTCGGATCGATCTTGAAGTTTACATCTACAAAGTTACTGCCCTCCACATTTCTTGTCTGCGGGCATACATCTTTGTTCAGCACACGTACAAAGAACTCATCCTTATAATATTTATCATACACCGCCTTCACTTCCTCATAGGTGACATCCTTTGTAAGAGAAGCATAGGCAGTTACCAGGATTCCTCTGTTCATCGGAACCAGATGCGGGGTAAAATTGATAAGCACTTCCTGTCCACATGCATAGCCAAGCTGATCCTCGATCTCCGGTGTATGTCTGTGTGTTGCAACACCATATGCCTTGATGCTCTCGTTTACCTCACAGTAAAGGTTCGGCACCTTGGCACCTCTTCCTGCTCCGGAGGTTCCTGACTTTGCATCAATGATGATGGTATTGGGATCGATCAGCCCTTCCTTTAATAAAGGATAGATAGATAATGTGGAACAGGTAGGATAGCATCCCGGGTTGGCGATCAGTCTTGCCTTCTTCACATCCTCACGGTTGATCTCACAGAGACCGTAAACAGCCTCATCAATAAACTGCGGTGCCTTGTGCTCAATCCCATACCATTTCTCATATTTCTTCACATCCTTGATACGGAAATCCGCACTCAGGTCGATCACTTTGCATTTGGAAAGAATCTCTTCATTAATAAGGGAAGCACATAATCCCTGCGGTGTGGCAGTAAAGATCACATCCACCTCATCTGCAAGTGCCTCCATATTGTCATCCATACATTTGGTATCCACAAGTTTGAAAAAGTTCTGATAAACATCTGCATACTGCTGATCTATATAGCTTCTTGATCCATACCACGCGATCTCCACATCCTTGTGTCCAAGAAGAAGTCTTACGATTTCATTTCCGGCGTATCCGGTTGCTCCGATAATACCTGCTTTAATCATTTCTAATGTTTCCTCCTCTTCCGTGTCTCTCACGGTCCTGTCACTCTGATAAGGCGGCTCTTTTATATCCGCTTTGTCAATGGATAGATTATACATCTTCTCTGCATATTATGCAATAGGCATTTTCTTTGATTTTCCACGGCATTTTATGATTTTCTTGTATTTTAATATGAATTTCCTTATAAAAAGCTGTATTTTTATGCAAAAGTTTTTTTGCATTTTTCAAATTATCTATTGCATATTTATAAAATCTGGTGTATATTAACCCATGTCAGTAAAGCAGTCCGTTAAAAGTACTGTACTGCATATGAATATTTATTCACTCTGGTAAAGTTCTAAATCATCAGGATTTTACCGCATATCGATAAAAAATTCAACCGTCCCGGTTTTCCCGGAACGATAAAATTATCAAAAATTCCAGGAGGATATTTTACTATGAAAGAAAAAGTTGTATTAGCTTACTCCGGTGGTCTTGATACCACTGCACTGATCCCGTGGCTTAAGGAGACTTTTGATTACGATGTTGTCTGCTGCTGTGTAAACTGCGGACAGGGAAATGAGCTGGACGGTCTTGAAGAGAGAGCAAAAATGTCCGGTGCTTCCAAATTATATATCGAGGATATCGTAGATGAGTTCTGCGACGATTTTATCATGCCATGTGTAGAGGCCGGTGCTGTATATGAGCACTCCTATCTCCTTGGTACATCCATGGCACGTCCGGTCATCGCCAAGAAACTGGTTGAGATCGCACGTAAAGAAGGCGCAGTTGCCATCTGCCACGGTGCTACAGGCAAAGGTAATGACCAGATCCGTTTTGAGCTGGGTATCAAAGCCCTTGCTCCTGACATCAAGATCATCGCTCCATGGCGTATGACAGATCTGTGGACCATGCAGTCCCGTGAAGATGAGATCGAGTTCTGCAAAGCTCACGGCATCACTCTTCCATTTGATGCAAGCCACAGCTACAGCCGTGACAGAAACCTCTGGCACATCAGCCACGAGGGACTTGAGCTTGAGGATCCGTCCCAGGCTCCTAACTTCGATGACATGCTTGTATTAAGCGTGACACCTGAGAAAGCTCCTGATAAAGAAACTGAGATCACCATGACATTTGAGCAGGGTGTTCCGAAGACACTGAACGGAAAGGCAATGAAAGTTTCCGAGATCATCACAGAGCTCAACAAGCTTGGCGGAGAAAACGGTATCGGTATCGTGGATATTGTTGAGAACCGTGTTGTTGGTATGAAGTCCCGTGGTGTTTATGAGACTCCTGGCGGAACGATCCTTATGGCAGCCCATGACCAGCTTGAGGAGCTGATCCTTGACCGTGACACAATGGAAGCAAAGAAGAAACTCGGAAGCCAGTTCGCACAGGTTGTATACGAAGGAAAATGGTACACACCGCTTCGTGAGGCCATCCAGGCATTTGTTGAGTCCACTCAGAAATATGTTACCGGTGAAGTTAAACTGAAGCTTTACAAAGGAAACATCATCAAGAACGGCACAACATCTCCGTACAGCCTTTACAATGAGTCTCTTGCATCCTTTACAACAGGTGACATGTACGACCACCATGATGCAGACGGATTCATCACTCTGTTCGGTCTGCCTCTTAAAGTCCGTGCAATGAAGCTTGCCGAGGTAGAGAGAAACAGCAATAATAACTAAATTGCAAACGGAAGCCCCCGGATATTCCGGGGGCTTTTTTTCTGAGCCAGAGGAACCTCTGCTCTCCCGCAGGGGGATTCCCCTGATTCGGTCAAAAATATAACAACAGGAGTTCTCTTATGAATACTTCACAGAAAATACCCCTCAAAAATTCTCTGCTCCTTCTGCTTGCAGCAACTGTATGGGGTATGGGCTTTGTTGCCCAGAGCGTAGGCATGGACTATGTAGGTCCTCTCACCTTTAACGGTGTCCGTTCCATCATCGGTTCCATTGTTCTTCTGCCTTTTATTTTTATCACAGGTAGACAGAAGGAAGGCACCGTTCTCACTCCCGCAGAAAAAGCATCCAATCGCAGGATCCTTATCACAGGTGGAATCTGCTGTGGCGTTATCCTCTGCCTTGCCAGCAATTTCCAGCAGTTCGGAATCAAATATACTACAGTAGGCAAGGCCGGTTTTATCACTGCGTGTTACATTGTTCTCGTCCCGATCTTAGGACTGTTCCTGAAGAAAAAATGCAGCCCTTTTATCTGGATCGCAGTTGCCATGTCAGTTATCGGACTGTATCTTCTGTGCATTACAGATGGCTTTTCCATCGGCACCGGTGATTTTCTGGTACTGATCTGCGCCATTCTTTTTGCAGTCCACATCCTGGTGATCGATCATTTTTCTCCCATGACAGACGGAGTAAAATTATCCTGCATCCAGTTTTTTGTATCCGGCGTGATCTCCCTGATCCCGGCTTTTATTTTTGAACATCCGTCTTTATCTGCCATCCTTACTGCATGGCAGTCCGTCCTCTATGCAGGTGCCATTTCCTGCGGTGCAGGCTACACTTTGCAGATCCTGGGCCAGAAAAACATGAACCCGACTGTGGCATCCCTGATCCTTTCCCTGGAATCTTCCATATCCGTACTGGCAGGATGGATCATCCTTGGACAGAAGTTATCCATAAAAGAAGGTCTTGGATGTGTCATTATGTTTGCGGCCATCATCCTTGCACAGATGCCGGAGCGCAAAACCTCCTGAAGCATATGCTCCTTTCACAGTTTATGACCTATGGACATTACGGAGCACTTTTTATACCATACAAAAAACGGCATCATGGATGTGTCCCTTCTATCGGACACTTCATGATGCCGTTTTTTACTTTATGTGTCTTATTTATCTTCTTCCTTACAGATATGATTCTCATAATGTAACTTGATCTTCTCAAAGCTCTCCTGGCTGATATCGTGTTCCATCTTGCATGCATCCTCCAGTGCTATCTCTGCGGGAACCCCAAGTCCCTCCAGCATCTTGGCAAGAACTGTATGACGCTCATAAATCCTGCTGGCAATCTCCGCTCCCTTCTCCAGAAGCGTAACTGTACCATAGCGGTCCATTGCAATATATCCGTCCTCACGTAAAAGCTTCATGGCATGGCTGACACTTGGCTTGGACACACCAAGTCTGGTAGCAATATCAATGGAACGAACTCCGCCGCCCTTCTTGGATAATACCAGAATTGACTCCAGATAATCTTCTGCTGACTGTCTGATCTCCATAAAAAACTCCTTCCTGTGAATATAAATTCATATGTCTATACTGCGATAATAAAAGTCCTTTTTCATAAATCGGACAGTATTTATTGTGCATATTAACTTTTAATATACCTCTTTTCAGGTCTTATGTCAATTATTTTCGGTTTTTTTTCAGGAATATCTTGACATTAAAAATTTATTCCCTAATAATAGTTAATGAACTAAATATGAAAGGAGTATTTATATGTTAAAAACCCTGCTGGCTCAGGTCAGGGAATACAAAAAGGCATCATTTCTCACGCCTTTTTACATGATCCTGGAAGTTCTCTTTGAGACTCTGATCCCCCTGGCCATGGCTTCCATTATTGATAAAGGCGTGGAAGCCGGGAATATCAGCCATATTTACAAAATGGGTGCTGTCATGATATTGCTTGCCTTTCTCGGACTGTGGTCCGGTGTTATGGGCGGTAAATACGGAGCCCTTGCCTCCACAGGATTCGCCAAAAACCTCCGTAAAGCCATGTACACCAACATCCAGACCTTTTCTTTTTCCAATATTGATAAGTACAGTACTGCCGGACTGATCACCCGTCTTACCACAGATGTGACCAACCTGCAGAATGCTTACCAGATGATCCTGCGTATGTGCACCCGTGCACCGGCAAGCCTTATCTGTGCCATGGTCATGGCATTTCTTATCAACGCAAAGCTTGCAAGCATCTACCTGATCGCCGTTATTTTTCTTGGCGGCTGTCTGGTCTTTATCATGCGAAAGGCAACTGTCTATTTCCAGGCTGTATTCCGCAAATATGATGATCTTAACGCAAGTGTCCAGGAAAATATCAGTGCAGTCCGCGTAGTTAAAGCCTACGTCCGCGAAGACTATGAAATCAGCAAATTCCAGAAAGCCTGCAACAAAGTATATGAAATGTTCCTGAAGGCAGAGAAGATCGTTGTCATGAACATGCCTCTGATGCAGTTTACCGTTTACGCCTGCATCCTGGGAATAAGCTGGCTCGGAGCAAAGATGATCGTAAGCAGTTCTCTTACCACCGGCGAACTTATGAGCCTTCTTACTTACTGCATGAACATCCTTATGAGCCTTATGATGCTTTCCATGGTTTTTGTCATGGTCACCATGAGTATTGCCAGCGCAGAACGTGTCACTGAAGTCATCAATGATACTGCTGATATCACAGACCCGGAAAATCCTGTCATGGAGGTACCTGACGGAAGTATTGTCTTTGACCATGTAAACTTCAGCTACAAAAAAGACAGCAGGGAGCCTGTCTTAAAAGACATCAACATTTCCATCCGCTCCGGAGAGACCATCGGGATCATCGGCGGTACAGGAAGTGCCAAGTCCAGTTTTGTCAACCTGATCAGCCGCCTTTATGATGTAACAGACGGTTCTGTAACTGTTGGCGGCATTGATGTCCGCAAATACCACCTGGAAACTCTCAGGAATCAGGTTTCCGTTGTTCTCCAGAAGAATGTCCTGTTCTCAGGAACTATCCTGGAAAACCTTCGCTGGGGTGACAAAAATGCCACAGAGGAAGAATGTCGCCGTGCCTGCCAGCTTGCCTGTGCTGATGATTTCATCGAAAAAATGCCGGATAAATACAATACATTCATCGAACAGGGAGGCTCCAACGTTTCCGGAGGCCAGAAACAGCGTCTCTGTATTGCCCGTGCCCTTCTGAAAAAACCGAAGATACTGATCCTGGATGATTCTACCAGTGCAGTAGACACTGCCACAGACGCAAGGATCCGCCGTGCTTTCGCAGAAGAGATACCGGATACCACCAAACTTATTATCGCCCAGCGTGTTTCCAGTATCCAGAATGCGGACCGCATCATTGTTATGGATAACGGTGAGATCAACGGCTT